>NZ_JBSGUP010000084.1:0-18983 GCF_053607985.1 Streptomyces sp. NPDC055078 | reverse complement strand
GGGTTTTCGCGCTGCCCGGCGGCGGGCAATCGCCGGGGACGCCAGGGAACCGGAATCACGCCAGGGACCCGGAATCGCCGGGGACTCCGGGTTTCCCGGGAAGTCCCGGCACCCCGCGCCGGAACCCCGCGCCGGGACGCCGGAAACCCTGAGCCCCCTGAGAACTCCCGGAAACGGCGCGCGCTCGCGGGCGACCGACCGCGACCGCGACCGCGCCGGACCTCACGGAGGGCGGGGGACTCCCCAGCGACACTCCGCGCCGGGCGCATGACAATTTCGCGTTTCAAGCATTCATTCCGCAAACGGGTGAACCCTTGGACCGTTCGGCGCGGCGGCGGTGTTTGAATGACCGGGCGGTTCGCGAATGGGCGAACCGTTTCGGTGCGGTCCGCCTGCCGGGCGGCGCCGTGCCTCGTGGGACATTCGCGTCTCCGGTTACGCAGGGCGTGCCCGGATTCGCGCGACAATCCGCTCCGATCGACTGAGGTTCCCTTCATCGGACCCTCCGTCAATATTCCGTACGGCATCACCCTCGCGTATTGCGGCATTCGGGTGACCGGCCGGAACCAAACAGGTCGAGGGCAGTTGATCAGTCTGCTCCACGATCGATCGTTCATAGCGAAAAGGGACTACACGTGATCAAGAAGATTCTGGCTACCGCTGCGGTCACCGCGTCGATGGTGGGCGCCGGTGCCGCGATGGCCACCCCCGCCATGGCCATCGGCAACGACGGCGGCACCACGTCCTTCAGCGGCAACGGTGCCACGCAGGCGTACGGCAACCAGTCCACGCACGGTGACATGAGCCCGCAGATGGCCCTCGTCCAGGGCTCCCTGAACAAGCCCTGCATCGGCCTGCCCGCCAAGGCGAACGTCGGCTCCCTCATCGGCGTCGTCCCGATCGCCGTCCAGGACATCCCGATCCTCTCGGCGCCGCAGAACCAGCAGTGCACCGAGAACTCGACGCAGGCCAAGGGCGACGAGCCGCTGTCGCACATCCTCAGCAACATCCCGATCCTGTCGGGCAACGGCGCCGGCAACAACTGAGCACCGAGACCATGACTGTGCCCCTGAGCGCCGAGCGTTCGGGGGCACTCTCATTCGAGGGCAGGGCCCTTCGGTGCCCTCCCGGCGCACGACGTACTTCAGGACCACACTTCAGGACCGTACTTCAGGACCACACTTCAGGACGCCACCCGTTCTCTTGTTCCCATGAATGGGAAAAGACGTTCGTGAAGTAGCCGGATAATCTCTCCGGCAATATCTCCATGAGGAACGTTCGTCGGTTCGACAAATTACCTGTGCTGCATACGAGTGACTTTTCGAACTGGCGGCCATATGGAGGTTTCTTTGCGGGAACCCCATCGTTACTAGATCTGTGGGGGTGCTCATGAACAGGAAACTGTCGGCGCAGCGCGAGGGTCGCGGCTGTGTGGCGCACCACCGCTGAAAGGATCAATGAAATGAAGCACAAGAAGGCTGCTGCCGTCGTCGCGGGTGTCATCATGGCGCTGGGTTCGGCCGCTCCGGCCATGGCTGACGCGGGCGCCCACGGTGCAGCCGTCGGTTCGCCCGGCGTGCTGTCCGGCAACGTGATTCAGGTTCCGGTTCACGTTCCCGTGAACGTCTGCGGCAACTCGATCAACGTGATCGGCCTGCTGAACCCGGCCTTCGGCAACACCTGCATCAACGCCTGACTTCGGGTCAGTATTCCTGACTTCAGGTCAGCATTGAATGACTGACATTTAGTCAGTACTTGGCAGCCCCGAGATACCCGAAAGGGTGTCTCGGGGCTGTTTTTGCGCCAACTCACGACCGAGTTCGAAGGAACTCACAAAGTCACTAGCCAGCCCCTGCTCCGGTACCTAACATTCCGACTGTCCGGCTCTTCGAACAGACATCTGTAAAAGTTGAAGAGTTGACATGACCCTGGCCGGTCATGACCTTTCCCGGATGAAAGAATTCTCATTTCCCCCGATCGGAGAATCATGCCTCGTGCACTTTTAGCGGGCGGTGTGGCAGCCGCGGCGCTGGCTTCGCTGCTCGGCGCCCAGCCCGCGTCGGCGACCATCGTCGCCCCGCCCAACAAGATCGCGATCGAGATAGCGACCATCAATGGTTCGGGTTGTCGTCCCGGGACCGCCGCCGTGGCCGTCTCCGAGGACAACACCGCCTTCACCGTCACCTACAGCGACTACCTCGCCAAGGTGGGCGTGGGCGCCTCCCCGACGGACTTCCGCAAGAACTGCCAGCTCAGCCTGATCGTGCATGTGCCGCACGGCTTCACCTACGCGGTCGCCAGCACGGACTACCGCGGCTTCGCGAGCCTGGAGCCCACGGCGAGCGGCGTTTCCAAGGCGTCGTACTACTTCCAGGGGTCGCCGGACACGGCCAGCAGGTCCCACACCTTCCGTGGGCCGCTGAACGACAACTGGCAGGCCACCAACACCACCGAGTGGGGCCAGCTGGTCTGGGCCCAGTGCGGTGCGAAGCGCAACTTCAACATCAACACCGAATTGCGTGTGAACCCGGGCCTCTCCGACCGGACGCAGACCACCAGCTTCATGACGATGGACTCCACCGACGGAGCCATCAACACCATCTACCGCCTCGCCTGGAAGGAATGCCCGTAGCCATCCGGCTGTGAAGCGGTTCTGAGTGTGTGAGCCGCCCCGGTCACCTCGGTGGCCGGGGCGGTCCGCATGGGCGGCCGGGCGGTGCGCATTGCCCGGCCGGGGCGGTGGGCATTGCCGGCGGCGTCCACCGGGAGACGCCCGCCTTACCGGATGAGTGACGAGGGCAACACGCATTCATCATTCGCCCGGCCGCGCCGCGTAATCCGCAGGCGGCGGGCCAGTCCCGAGGATGTATTCCAAGGGCGTACACCTCTCTCACCATCCCTGAGCGGCCGGGTCGGCATTCCCGCTCCACCTGCGCGGGCGAAAAGACTCGGCGGTCCCCGTTACACGCCCGTAAGCTCAGCGGCATGCAGGTGATTCAGTCGACGAAGCTCGCAAATGTCTGTTATGAGATCCGGGGGCCGGTCCTTGAGGAGGCGATGCGGCTGGAGGCAGCAGGGCACCGCATCCTCAAGCTGAACACCGGCAACCCCGCGGCCTTCGGATTCGAGTGCCCGCCCGAGATCCTGGAGGACGTCCTCCGCAATCTCGGTGACGCACACGGCTACGGGGACGCGAAGGGTCTGCTCTCCGCACGGCGCGCGGTGATGCAGTACTACCAGACCAAGGACATCGAGCTGGATGTCGAGGACATCTACCTCGGCAACGGTGTCTCCGAGCTGATCCAGATGTCGATGCAGGCGCTGCTCGACGACGGCGACGAGGTGCTCGTCCCCGCGCCGGACTACCCGCTGTGGACCGCCTCCGTATCGCTCGCCGGCGGCACGGCCGTCCACTACCGCTGCGACGAGCAGGCCGACTGGATGCCCGACCTCGCCGACGTGGAGCGGAAGATCACCGACCGCACCAAGGCGATCGTGATCATCAACCCGAACAACCCCACCGGGGCCGTGTACGACGACGAGATGCTGCGCGGGCTCACCGAGATCGCCCGCCGCCACCGGCTGATCGTCTGCTCCGACGAGATCTACGACAAGATCCTCTACGACGGCGCGACCCACACCCCGACCGCCGCGATCGCCCCCGATCTGATGGTCCTCACCTTCAACGGGCTCTCCAAGAACTACCGGGTGGCGGGCTACCGCTCCGGCTGGCTGGCGGTCTGCGGGCCCACGGCCCACGCCTCCTCGTATATGGAGGGCCTCACGATTCTGGCCAATATGCGGCTGTGCGCGAACATGCCCTCGCAGCACGCGGTGGCCACGGCGCTCGGCGGACGCCAGTCGATCGACGACCTCGTCCTGCCCGGCGGGCGGATCCTGGAGCAGCGGGACATCGCGTACGACCTGCTCACCCGGATCCCCGGGGTCACGTGCGTGAAGCCGAAGGGGGCGCTGTATCTGTTCCCCCGGCTCGACCCCAAGGTCTACAAGATCAAGGACGACCGGCAGATGGTCCTGGATCTGCTGCGCAGCGAGAAGATCATGGTCGTGCACGGTACGGGGTTCAACTGGCCGGAACCGGATCACTTCCGCATCGTGACCCTGCCCGCGGCGAAGGAACTGGCGGACGCGGTGACCCGGATCGGGTCGTTCCTGGACGGCTACAGCCAGCACTGAGCCGGTGCCGGCTCGGCGCTGCCCGGCACCCGCGCCCGGTCCGACTTCGCTCAACTTTAGACTGAATCCAAGCTAGGATGGTCTCCTGACAGTGAGCAGGAGGCCATCCCCCATGTACGAGCCAATCCGCACCAAGTCTGTTCACACGACCGCCGACGACGCCGGGTTCCCCCATCGCACCCGCGAGGAGGAGCTGGACATCCAGCTCGCCGGCCATCTCTCCGCCCTGCTGGCCGTGACCGACGAGCTGGCCGACGAGGAGGCCGCCGAGCGCATCGCGGCCCAGGTCACCCGGCTCCGTGGCGCACCGCCGGTCCGCCACGCGCCGCCCCGGGGCGCCGATCCCGCCGCGCTGCACCGCCGGGCCCATGCCCTGGCCGGGCGCGCTCTGGTGGTGGCGGCGTCCCGCGCCGACACCACGGTCGCGATCCTCGCCGCCGAGCGGATGGACGCCCATACCGCCGCCCTGGACGGACTCCGTCTGGTCGGCGCCCGCTGACGGCCCCGGTCCCGGGCCGCCGAGGCGCGTGGACCGGGCGCCATTCGCACGACCGGTGGTTCACGGCCGGTGGTTCACGGCCGGTGGTTCACGGCTGGTGGTCGGCAACGGATCATTCGCGACTGGTCGCCTGCGAGAAGCGGGGAGAGTCGCCTGTGCCGCTCACAGGTCGCGGCGGTGCACGACGGCCACGGCGGTGACCGCCGCGACGAGTGACCAGGCACCGAAGACCACCCACGCCTCGGTGACCGACACCGGGTACTCGCCCATGTCGTACTCCCGCCCGGGGTTTCGCACCAGGGCTTCCCATGCGGTGAGCGGCATCGCGTTCCCGGTCTCCTTGACCCACCGATAGGTCTCGCCCCGGAAGAGCGCCGGCAGCAGCAGGAGCACACCGACGACCGTGACGACGGTGCCCGCGGCGTGCCGGATGAGGGCGGCGAAAGCCATGCCGACGAGGGCGCACAGCGGGGCGAGCAGCGCGGAGGCGGCGACGGCCCGCAGGGCCCCGGGGTCGCCGATGGCCAGGCCGTGGTGGTCGCGCAGGATCGCCTGGGTCACGCCGAACGAGGCGCCTGCGACGGCTGCGCCGAGGACGAGCATGACCGCCGCCATGACTGTCGCCTTCGCCGCCATCACCGACCGGCGCGCGGGGACGGCGGCGAAGGTGGTACGGATCAGTCCGCTGCCGTACTCGCCGAAGACCGCGATGGCACCCACGCTGCCGGTGACGACCATGAGGAGCTGCCAGGCCGGGTCGACGAAGGCGCTCGCCAGCGGATCGAACAGCAGTTGCGGCATCTCGGGGAGTCCGGGCGGCGGGGCGGGCGGCAGTTCCGGCTGGCGAGCCAGCCGGTCGGCGTTGGACCAGGCCGAGTTCACATTGATCCCGACGACGGTCAGCGCGCCGCTGCCGAGGACCCAGTAGGTGGAGCGCAGCGACCACAGTTTGATCCACTCGGCGACGAGGAGATCACGGAACCGGGCACGGGAGTCGACAGCACTCGCGTACACCTGCGGCTCGGGCATCGTCCCCGCGGTCATGCTGTTCCTCCTGAGCCGTACTCGACTGAGCCGTGCTCGACCGAGCGGTCATCGACCGAGCGGTCATCGGCTGAGCGGTAGTCGGCTGAGCCGTTACCGACCGAGCTGTACTCGACGCTGTCCGCGGTGAGTCCCATGAACGCCTCCTCCAGGGAGGCGGACCGGGGGGTGAGTTCGTGCAGCGGGACGCGGTGGCGCAGGGCGAGTTCGCCGATGCGCTCCGCGCCCAGTCCGGTCACGGTGCACGAGCCGTCGTCCTCGTGGTGGACGCTCGCGCCCGCCGCGGCGAGGGCGGACGTCAGTCCGGCGGCATCGGGCGTCCGGACGGTCACGCTCGGCCGGGCGCCGCGGGCCGCGAAGTCCGCCAGGCTCTCCGCGGCGATCAGCTCGCCCCGGCCGATGACGATCAGTTGCTGGGCGGTGTGCTCCATCTCGCGCATCAGATGGCTGGAGACCAGCACCGTACGGCCCTCCTCGGCCAGCCGCCGGAACAGGCCGCGCACCCACCGCACGCCGTCCGGATCCAGCC
The DNA here is from genome assembly GCF_053607985.1 of Streptomyces sp. NPDC055078. Classification (NCBI taxonomy): domain Bacteria; kingdom Bacillati; phylum Actinomycetota; class Actinomycetes; order Kitasatosporales; family Streptomycetaceae; genus Streptomyces; species Streptomyces sp. NPDC055078. Next base: position 12,714 of record NZ_JBSGUP010000084.1, on the reverse strand, counting down.
CGTTGAGCGGCTCGTCGAAGAGCAGTACGGGCGGGTCGCCGAGCAGAGCCACGGCGATGCCCAGCCGCTGCTTCATCCCCAGCGAAAGCCCTCCGATGCGGCGCCGGCCCGCGGTGGTCAGCCCCACCTCCGCCAGGACCTGGTCCACCCGGCGGCGCGGCAGCCCGTTGCTGTGGGCCAGGGCCGACAAGTGCGCCCGTGCGGTGCGTCCGCCGTGCACGTCATGGGCGTCGAGCAGTGCCCCGGCGTGCCGCAGCCCGCGCGGGAGTCCCCGGAACGGCCGCCCGTTGACGAGGACGGTGCCGCTGGTGGGGGTGGACAGGCCGAGGATCATCCGCAGCGTGGTGGACTTGCCCGCGCCGTTCGGGCCGAGGAACCCGGTGACATGGCCGGGGCGTACGGTGCAGGTCAGGCCGTCGACGGCGGTGGTGGCGCCGTATCGCTTCGTCAGTCCGTTGATTTCGATCACCGGGCCACGATGGCGTGGGCCGTGCCCGCGCGGCATCGGTTCGCGGGCCACACTCTGCCCACCGGGTACCGCCCAGGGGCGTACGCCTGCGGGCCGATGCCCCGGCACCGGCCCGTACCTATGATCGCGGCATGAGCGCCTCACCCCGCTCCACCCGCTCCTGGCACCTGCGACCGGCCCTGGCGCCCGCCCTGGCCTGGTGCGGAGCGCTCGCCTACCCGGTCCTGCTGTATGTGGCGGTGCTCAATGAGCCCGAGCCCACCGGCAGCCGGCTCCTGCTGCCCGCCGTGCTCGCGATGCTGGCCCTGCCCCTGCTGCGGCGTCGGCCGTTGCCGGCCCTGGCGCTGATGCTGGCCGGTTCCTTCGCCGCGACGGTGACAGCGGCGTCGAACCTGGCGGACTTCCCCTTCATGGCACCGGATCCCGCGTGGCAGATCGGCTGGCTGCAGGCGCTGTTGACCGATCTGGCCGTCGGCTGGATCGCCGCCACCCGAAGGCGCTGGACGGGGCTCGCCGCCGCGGCCTCGGCCCTCGCCGTGCAGATCGCCGCCGCCGGCTACTACCGGACCGGGTCGGACGCCTTCCTTTCGGGCGTCGTGTTCCTCGTCCTGCTGCTCGCCCTCGCCTGGCTGACCGGCTACCGGGTCCAGGAGCGCCGCGAACACGCCGCGACCGTACGGGCCCAGGCCGCGGCCCAGGCTGTCACCGCCGAGCGGCTGCGGATCGCCCGCGAGCTGCACGACATGGTCGCGCACAGCATCGGCATCATCGCCATCCAGGCCGGCACGGGCCGCCGGGTCATCGACACCCGCCCGGAGGAGGCACGCTCCTCACTGGCCGTCGTCGAGACCACCAGCAGGGAGACCCTGGCCGGGCTGCGGCGCATGCTGGGGGCTCTTCGCGAGGCCGGTCCGCAAGGGGCGCCGTCGGCCCCCGCGCCGGGCCTGACGGACGTCGACCGGCTGGTCGCGGCCACGAAGGACGGCGGGGTACGGGTCGACGTCGAGTGGCGGGGAGTCCGGCGCCCGCTGCCCGTGGACGTCGAACTGTCCGCCTTCCGCGTCATCCAGGAGGGGGTCACCAACGTGGTCCGCCACGCGGACACGCACGAGTGCCGGGTGGTCATCGACTACCAGGAGGACGGACTGGCCATCGAGATCACCGACGACGGTCCCGGGCCCGCGACCGCGGGTACCGGATTCGGCATCATCGGGATGCGCGAGCGGGCCGCCCTGCTGCACGGCCAGTTCACCGCCGGGCCCCGTCCCGAAGGCGGCTTCCGCGTGGCGGCGCGGCTCCCGGTGCCTGTGGCGACGCTGTGACTCGCCCCCTCGTCCGTACCGTACTCGTCGACGACCAGCCGCTGGTCCGCGCCGGGCTGCGCGTGCTCATCGCGGAGAGCGCCGGTATCGAGATCGTGGGGGAGGCGGGCACGGGCAGCGAGGCGGTGCGGCTCGCCGAGGACGTGCGGCCCGATGTGGTGGTCATGGACATCCGGATGCCCGGCATGAACGGCATCGAGGCGACCGCGCTGATCACGGCGGGCCCGAGCGCGGCACGGGTCCTCGTCCTCACCACCTTCGACGACGACGAATACGTCTACGGCGCGCTGCGCGCGGGCGCGAGCGGATTCCTCGTCAAGGACATGGACCTCGACGACATCCTCACCGCGATCCGGGTGGTCGCCGCAGGCGAGGCCCTGATCGCGCCGAGCGTGACGCGCCGCCTGATCGAGGAGTTCGCCGCCCGCCCCGAACCCCCGGCCGCGCCCCCGCACCGGGCGATCGAGGGCGTCACCGGCCGGGAACGCGAGGTGCTCACCCTCGTCGGGCGCGGTCTGTCCAACCACGAGATCGCCGCCCAGCTCTTCATCAGCCCGGCCACGGCCAAGGCCCATGTGGGGCGGCTGCTCACCAAGCTGGCGGCCCGTGACCGGGTCCAGCTGGTCATCATCGCCTATGAGCTGGGCCTGGTGTCGCCGTCGCGCTGAGAAGCGAACGCGCTCGCCGTACGCTGCGCCCGGGCCTGCCGGGCGGGCCTGCCGTACGGGCCCGCAGCGGACCGAGCGAGGGGCGGGCCCGTACGACGGAAAGCGGCCCCCGGAGCCGTGAGGGGGCTCCGGGGGCCAGGACGCGGCGGACCTGGGTGACCCCACAGGTCAGGGCGGATGTCGGGTTGATCCGCCGCGACGATCTACGAACGGGCCGCTGGCTCCACGAACCGGCCACCGACTCCGTGAACCGGCCACCGACTCCGTGAACGGGCCGCCGGCTCTGCGGACCGGCCACCGGCTCCGTAGGGCAGGCTCTGCGAACCGGCCGCGAGCAGGGTGCCGGGTGCGGGCTGCCTCAGCCGAGGCGGCCGACCAGGGCGCGGTACTCGTCCCACAGCTCCTTGGGCGTGTGGTCGCCGAAGGTGTTGAGGTGCTCGGGGACCAGGGCGGCCTCCTCGCGCCAGACGTCGTTGTCGACCTTGAGCAGGAAGTCGAGGTCGTCGTCGGCCAGGTCGAGGCCGTCGGTGTCGATGGCGTCCCGGGTCGGCAGGATGCCGATCGGGGTCTCGACGCCCTCGGCCGTGCCCGCCAGGCGCTCCACGATCCACTTCAGTACGCGGCTGTTCTCGCCGAATCCCGGCCAGACGAACTTGCCCGCGTCGTTCTTGCGGAACCAGTTCACGTAGTAGATCTTCGGCAGTTTGCCGGCGTCGCCCCGCTCGGTGGCGGCCTTGCCGACCTTGAGCCAGTGGGCCATGTAGTCGCCCATGTTGTAGCCGCAGAACGGCAGCATCGCGAACGGGTCGCGGCGCAGCTCGCCGACCTTGCCCTCGGCGGCTGCGGTCTTCTCGGACGCGACGTTGGCGCCGAGGAAGACCCCGTGCTGCCAGCTGAAGGACTCGGTGACCAGCGGGACGGCGGTGGCACGCCGGCCGCCGAAGAGGATCGCCGAAATCGGCACGCCCTTGGGGTCCTCCCACTCGTCCGCGATGATCGGGCACTGCCCGGCCGGGACGGTGAAGCGGGCGTTGGGGTGGGCGGCCGGCGTATCGGACGCGGGCGTCCAGTCGTTGCCCTTCCAGTCCGTGAGGTGCGCGGGGGCGGTTTCGGTCATGCCCTCCCACCACACGTCGTTGTCGTCGGTGAGCGCGACATTGGTGAAGACGGAGTTGCCCCACATCGTCTTCATGGCGTTGGCGTTGGTGTGCTCGCCGGTGCCGGGCGCGACACCGAAGAACCCGGCCTCGGGGTTGATCGCGTACAGCTGGCCGTCCTCGCCGAACCGCATCCAGGCGATGTCGTCGCCGATGGTCTCCACGGTCCAGCCGGAGATCGTGGGCTCCAGCATGGCGAGGTTGGTCTTGCCGCAGGCGGACGGGAACGCGGCGGCGATGTACTTGACGGCCTCGGGCCCGCCCTGCGGCGGGGTGAGCTTGAGGATCAGCATGTGCTCGGCCAGCCAGCCCTCGTCGCGGGCCATGACGGAGGCGATGCGCAGGGCGTAGCACTTCTTGCCGAGCAGGGCGTTGCCGCCGTAGCCGGAGCCGTACGACCAGATCTCCCGGCTCTCGGGGAAGTGCGAGATGTACTTGGTGGCGTTGCACGGCCAGGGGACGTCCTGCTCGCCCTCGGCGAGCGGTGCGCCGAGGGTGTGGACGGCCTTGACGAAGAACCCGTCGGCGCCCAGCTCGTCCAGGACCGGCTTGCCCATCCGGGTCATGGTGCGCATGGCGACCGCGACATAGGCGGAGTCGGTGATCTCGACGCCGATCGCGGAGAGGTCGGAGCCCAGCGGGCCCATGCAGAACGGGACGACGTACATCGTCCGGCCGCGCATCGAACCCCGGAAGACGCCCTTCTCCCCGGTGAACGTCTCCCGCATCTCGGCGGGGGCCCGCCAGTGGTTCGTGGGGCCCGCGTCCGCCTCCTTCTCGGAGCAGATGAAGGTCCGGTCCTCCACCCGTGCGACATCGCTCGGGTCGGACGCGGCGTAGTACGAGTTCGGGCGTTTGACCGGGTCCAGCTTCTTGAACGTCCCCTTGGCGACGAGTTCCCCGCACAGGCGCTCGTATTCGGCCTCGGATCCATCACACCAGACGACGCTGTCCGGCTCCGTGATGGCCGCGATCTCATCGACCCAGGAGATCAGCTCCCGGTGATGGGTGGGTGCAGTGGGTGCAGTGGGAGCCGCGATGTCGCGCGCCACGATCGCTCCTAAATGAGGGTTTGAGGGTTGTTGCCCCGTGGGGGCTGCGACCCGGATGCTTCGTAGCCGCTCATCCGGTGCCGACCGCACTCATCTGATCATCCCGTGACCCGCGCCCATATGTCCAGAGGGCACCTCACGTGAGCATCGCCACTCATCCGGCGCTCCAACCCCGCCCGGCCCGTATGTGATCTTTCCTGGTCAGAGCCGGGACCGGCCGGAAGGGGCACATGCCGTGGGGTACCTACGGCTCCGTAGGTACCATCCCCCTATGACGGATGCCGCGCCCGAAGTGACCGAGATAATCCCTCCCCCGGTGAAGCCAAAGCTGCGCGGCTGGCTGCACGCCGGTATGTTCCCGGCCGTCGTCGTCGCGGGCGCGGTACTCACCCTGCTCGCCGGTTCCACCAAGGCCCAGGTGGCCTGCGCGATCTACGTGCTGACCGCGTGCCTGCTCTTCGGGGTGAGCGCGGTCTACCACCGGGGCAACTGGGGCCCGCGCGGCGAGGCCGTCCTGCGACGACTCGATCACGCCAATATCTTCCTGATCATCGCGGGCACCTACACCCCGCTGACGATGCTCCTGCTCCCCGACACCACCGCCCGCCCCCTGCTCTGGGCGATCTGGGCGGCAGCGGCGGCGGGCATCGCCTTCCGGGTCTTCTGGGTGGGCGCACCGCGCTGGCTCTACACCCCCTGCTACCTCGCGATGGGCTGGGCCGCCGTCTTCTTCCTGCCCGACTTCCTGCGGACCGGCGGGATCGCGGTCCTGGTCCTGGTGATCGTCGGCGGACTGCTCTACAGCGCGGGCGGCGTCGTCTACGGCATCAAGCGGCCGAACCCGTCACCGCGCTGGTTCGGCTTCCACGAGGTGTTCCACTCGCTGACGCTGGCGGCGTTCATCGTCCACTACGTGGGGATCTCACTGGTGGCGTACGAAAGCTGAGCCCCGGCCGGTCCGTCCCGGCCGGTCCGCCCCCGGCCGCGTCCGGATCCACCGGGCGTCGATGGCCGACAATGGTCGTATGGCAGCCGCTACCTCGCGTACCCCGACCGGCACTCCCCTGCGCCTCGTCGCACAGGGAAGATCCCAGGACGCCGCCGGACCGTCGCGGCCACGGCTGGGGCTGCGTGAGCGCAAGAAGATCAAGACGCGGATCGGGATCCGCCGGGCGACGTACCGGCTGATCGCTGAGCGGGGTTACGAGGCGACCACGGTCGAACAGATCGCGGAGGCCGCGGGGGTGTCGACGTCCACGGTCTTCCGCTACTTCCCGGCCAAGGAGGACATCTTCCTCGCCGACGGGTTCGACACCGTCCTGGAGACCGCGCTGCGGGCCCGGCCGGCCGGAGAGGACCCACTGGACTCGATCCGTCTCGTGATCGGACAGGGCCTGGCGCAGCAGCTCCGCGAGGAGCGGGACGAGGTCATCCTGCGCACCCGGCTGATGGTGGAGATCCCGGCGGTCCGGGCCCGGGCGACCGAGGCCATGGCGGTGACGTCCGAGCAGCTGATCCGGGTGCTCGTGGAGCGCACCGGCCGGGACGAGACCGATCCGGCCGTACGGATCTTCACGGCGGCGGTGCTGGGGGCGCTGCGCGAGGCGGTGCTGTACTGGGCGGAGCGGGGCCACCAGGACGATCCGATCGAGCTGATGGACGAGGCGCTGCTGATGCTGAGGGACGGGCTGCGGCTCTAGCGGGCCCGGAGCCGGTGACGCCATGGCCGGGGCCCGGAGCGGGTGACGCCGTGGACGGTGGTCGGAGCCGGTGACGCCATGGCCGGGGCCCGGAGCGGGTGACGCCGTGGACGGTGGTCGGAGCCGGTGACGCCATGGCCAGGGCCGGTGACACCGTGGACGGTGGTCGGGCGGGCACCTGGCCGCGCGGCCGGACACCGAGGGCCCGCTCGCTGGTGGGGCTCAGCGCCCGGTGGTGCCGTCGATGAGTTCGCGGATGATGTCCGCGTGGCCCGCGTGGCGACCGGTTTCCTCGATCAGGTGGGTGAGTGCCCAGCGAACGCTCGGCGACTGGCCTGAACGCCCCGGCCGGGGAAGTGGTGCGCCGAGGTCGGTGCATGCGTCGAGGACCTTGTTCGCGCGGTCGACGGTTGCCCGGTAGTGAGCGACGACGTCGGCGACGCTGTCCTGAGGGGCGGGCTGGAATGTCGCCTGCCAGTTGGTGACCTTCTCGCCGAGAAACGTCGCTTTCTCGACGGCGGTCAGATGGCTGAGCAGGCCGAGCAGGCTGGTGCCCGAGGGCACCGCCGCTGTCCGGACCTGAGGTTCCGCGGCTCCGTCGACCTTCGTGGCGATCGAGGCACGCAGATAGTCGAGGAATCCGCGCAGGACCTCGGCTTCGCTGTTCGCGGTGCGGGGCGGCGGGGTGTCACGGCGGCGGGACGCGGTGGGCACGGGTGTTCTCCTTGTGCGGTGCTGGTTGGGACCGGTGCTTGTTGAGGCGTGGTGCTCGTGGAGGGGGCGGCGGTATCACGCGGTCCGGCGGATCAGCAGGACGTGATCGACCACCTCGGCGGTGCTCCCGTCGGGGCCGACCGCGATCCGGTGGGGCGTATCCGCGCGTTCGACGCTCCACCGCTCGGGTGAGAGGTCCAGCGGTGCGGCGACCTCTTGAGGAGTCGGATACCGCACATCCGGGTCCTGATTCCATGACCACGGCGCTGTCGACCCGTGATCGACAACCAGGAGTCGCCCACCCGGCCGCAGCCGGTGGGCGGCGGAGCGGAGGACCGCCGTCCTGTCCTGCTCGTAGGGGGTGTGGAAGTAGTGGGCGGTGACCAGATCGAACCGCAGGCCGGGCAGCGAGGCGCGCACATCGTGCTGCTCGGCGGTGATCCGGTCGCTCAGACCGCGTGAGCGGGCCTGCCGGGTGAGACGCGTGACCGCCACGGCCGAGACATCGAGGGCCCTGACCCGCCAGCCCCGGCCCGCGAGCCACAGCGCGTCGCCGCCGCCACCGCATCCGAGGTCCAGCGCGTCCCCCGGGGGCAGTTCGGCGGCGGTCTCGACCAGGCGGTCGTTCGGCCTCGGCTCAGCGGACGCGGGCCGCTCCGCGTACACCTTGTCCCAGTACGTTGCCGCGTCGGCGCTCTCCATGGGGTTCCTTCCGCTCGGTTTCCGTGTGACCAGGGTTCTGTGTGGACGGAGCTTCCGTAGGGACGGGGTCCGCGCCTGTACGGGGTTCCCGTCCGTACGGGGATTCCGTCCGTACGGGGATTCCGTCCGTACGGGGATTCCGTGTGGCCCAGTCTCAGCCGATGTGTCACGAGTGGCGTCGATCCTTGCCGTTTCGGCAAGCTGGTCCCATGGACCCTGCGATGGAAGCCGTACTCGACGCGGTCGGACCGCGCCTGCGTGCGCTTCGGCACGCGCGCGATCTCACCCTCGCCGATCTGTCCGCGACCACCGGAGTGTCCGAAAGCACTCTGTCCCGCCTGGAGAGCGGTCAGCGCCGGGCGACCCTTGAACTGCTGCTGCGTCTGTCCCACGCCTATGACGTACCGCTGGACGATCTCGTGGGCGCCCCGCGCGCCGGCGACCCCCGGATCCATCTGAAGCCGATCCGGCGGTTCGGGATGACGTTCCTCCCCCTGTTCCGGCGGCCGGGCGGTACCCAAGCCTTCAAGATGATCATTCCGGCCCGGCCGGAGCCACTCGAACCGACACCGCAGACCCACGAGGGCTTCGAGTGGGTGTACGTCCTCCATGGCACTCTGCGGCTGGTGGTCGGAGAGCGCGATCTGCGGGTGACAGCGGACGACGCCGTCGAGTTCGACACGTCGTTGCCGCACTGGCTGGGAAGCGCGGACGGCGGAGCCGTAGAACTTCTCGTCCTGTTCGATATGCAGGGGGCGCGCGCCCACGTGCATGCGGACCGCGCCCCCGGGCGAACGCATGGCCCATAGGGACGGGGCCCACCCGTGGCATCCGGCCCGTGGCGGCCGGCCCCTGGCAGCCGGCCCCTGGCAGCCGGCCCCTGGCAGCCGGCCCCTGGCAGCCGGGACAGCGCCGCGACGGCCTCACCCACCACCCACCGGCCTCACCGCCCGGCGCCCCCGGATCAGCCGGACAGCTCCCCCGCCAGCTCCACCGCGTCCCCGGTCGGCCGCCGGCAGACGAAACCCCGGCAGACATACGCCGCCGCGCCCCCGTCCAGCAGCCCGCGCCCCCGCAGCAGCGGGAACTCGTCCCCGTCCGGCACCCCCGCGGCCACCACCGCGCCGGGTGCGTTCGCCAGCAGCGCCGTACGGTGCAGGCCCGCCGCCACCGGATCGTCCTCCGGTCCGACGACCGCGACTTCCCTCGGCCCGTCGAGCAGCGCCTCGGCGACCGCCAGCCCCCATCCGATGAACCTCGGGGCGCGCGGCCCGAGGGCGTTCACCACCCCGAGGGCGCCCTCGGCGGCGCTGCGATGGGCCTCGGAGCCGGTGTGGGCGGCGTACGAGAGCAGGGCGCCGGCCGCCGCCGTCCACCCGGAGGGGGTCGCGTTGTCCGTGGGGTCCTGGGGGCGGCGGATCAGCCGCTCGGCGTCATGGGCGGTGTCGTACAGCGTCCCGTTCTCGCCGGTGAACTGGTCGATGACGATGTCCAGCAGGAACCCGGCGAATTCCAGCCACGTCCCTTCCCCGGTGACGTTCGCCAGCGCGATGAAGCCCTCGGCGACATCGGCGTAGTCCTCCAGGACCCCGGAGTTCGCGCCGACGTGCCCGTCCTTGGACGTACGGGCGAGCCGGGCCCCGGCGTCCAGGTGCAGCCGCACCAGCAGATCCGCCGCCTCCGTGGCCCGCTCGATCAGATCCGGCCGCTCGAAGTACGCGCCCACCTCGGCCAGCGCGGCGATCGCCAGCCCGTTCCACGCGGCGACCACCTTGTCGTCCCGCTCCGGCCGCGCCCGTCCCTCCCGCGCCGCGAACAGCCGCTCCCGGATCGACTCATCGACATTCCCACCGGGGAGCCGGAGTACGGAGGTCCCGTGCTCGAAGGTGCCGTCATCGGTCACCCCGTACGCCTCGGCGGCCCGCCGCCCGTCCTCCTCACCGAGGACATCGCGCAACTGCCCCGGCGTCCACGCGTAGAACGCGCCCTCGGCGGTCCTGCCGTCGACGTCGTCACTGTCGGCGTCCAGCGCCGAGGCGAACCCGCCCTCGGCCGTCCGCAGCTCCCGCACCATGAAGTCGGCGGTCTCCAGCGCGACCCGGCGCGCGAGATCCGAACCGGTGGCCCGCCACAGATGTGCGTAGACGCGGCACAGCAGCGCATTGTCGTACAGCATCTTCTCGAAGTGCGGCACGACCCACTCCCGGTCGACCGCGTAACGGGCGAACCCGCCGCCCAACTGGTCGTAGATCCCGCCGCGCGCCATCGCCTCACAGGTGTCGGCGGCCATCTGGAGCGCCCCCTCCGACCCCGTCCGCGCATGATGCCGCAGCAGAAACTCCAGCACCATCGACGGCGGGAACTTCGGCGCCCCGCCGAAGCCGCCGTGCCTCTCGTCGTACTCCCGCGTCAGCCCCAGCAGCGCCTGCGCCAGCTGCTCCTCCCCCGGCACACCCTCCCCACCGTGCGCCAGCGACCGCCCCGCCAGATCCCTCGTGATCTTCCCCGCCACCTCGGCGACCTCACCCCGCCGGTCCGCCCACGCGGCACTGACCCCTTCCAGCACCTGCCGGAAGGACGCCATCCCATGGCGCGGCTCCGGCGGGAAGTACGTCCCGAAGTAGAACGGCTCCCCGTCAGCGGTCAGAAACACCGTCATCGGCCAGCCCCCCTGCCCGGTGGCCGCCTGCACCGCCTCCATGTACACCGCGTCCACATCCGGCCGCTCCTCCCGGTCCACCTTGACCGAGACGAAGTGCTCATTGAGATACGCAGCGGTCGCCTCGTCCTCGAACGACTCGTGGGCCATGACGTGACACCAGTGGCACGCCGAGTAGCCGACCGACAGCAGTACGGGCACCTCGCGCCGTCGGGCTTCCTCGAATGCCTCCGGCGCCCAGGGCCACCAGTCGACCGGATTGTCAGCGTGCTGAAGCAAGTAGGGCGAGGTCGCGCCGGCCAACCGGTTCATACGCCCCAGCCTCCCACAACGCCCAACCCCCGTCGGCGAGGCCCACACGGGTCGGCCTCGCATGGCTGATCCGCTATCACAGAACAATAGGCTGTGCCCAGCAGCGCTGGAACTGTCGAGGCTCCTCGAAGGAGGTACACCGTGACCGCTGGGACGGGGGAGCCCGGGTGGATGCATACGCCGATCAGCGCGGAGCAGTACGACTCCTGGTCCGAGGAGCAGTGTGCCGGCATTGAGATCGTGGATGGAATGGTCGTTGTGAGCCCGAGTGTGTCCAAGCGGCACAACCGACTCGCCCGAATCCTGGCCAATGCCCTGGACGCGGCAGCGGGACCGGACTGGAACGCCGACACGGACTTCGAGGTCCGCATGCAGGACGTTCCCCTCACCAACCGTCGTCCGGACGTCATCGTCTACCAGGCGGAGACCATCGACCTCACGCCCACCTGCCCCGAACATGTGCTCCTGGTCGTCGAGGTCGTGTCGCCCGGTTCGGAGACCACGGACCGGATCGTGAAGGTGGACCAGTACGCCAAGGCCGGCATCCCCTTCTACTGGCGGGTCGAACAGGCCGCCACCGGGGTCCCGATCATCTACACCTACGTTCTCGACCCCGCCACCAGGGCCTACAAGGACGGCGAGATGTTCACCGGCACGGTGAAGGCCACCGCACCCTTCTCTTTCGTGGTCGATCTTGGGGCCCTGTAGGGGGCACCGAGAGGTCGTCCTGCCATCGGCACTTGACCGTTAGCACACGCATCATGATTCTTCGCAGCCCGATCGAGGCATCCTCGCCCCCCGGCCCAGGCACACCTCCCACCACGCCAACTCGTCAGGTAGGTGATGGAGCCCTCGTTGGCGGCGTCAGCAGTGCGGCCAGCTGATCCCTTGCCCGCCACCCCTGATCGCACGCCACCGTTCAACGGGAACCCGGCCCACAGCGGCAAGAATCCAGCCTCCGTAGAGGGCCTCGTCAACGATCTTCTCAAACGTGTGCCAGCCGGCTTGGTGCCCACAGGAGGCGCAGCGGTTGGGGTTGAAACCTCGCCCGCGCTGCCACGTCGGCCGGTCAGCCAACTGCTCGCGGAGGCTTGACTCGCTGTCCGGCTCCGCCAGGATGTCGCGGGCCGTCTCAACCGCTTCGGGAAAGTCCGTGGTGGTGAACTCGTCACCCCGCGGCCGGTGCGAGGGCAACAGCGCGAATACCCACCAAAAAGAGAAGGAACACCGCTCACACGGCGCCTCGAAGGCCAGGACATCCACTCTCAGCGAGTTCACCGTGACCTCCACACCGATCGTCGGACATGCCTTGAGGTATTCAGACGGGTAACCGTCAGCCGACCGGCGCGGGCGGCCGAAGGCCGCGGGCTCCCTCTGCCACCGGTCGGCGAGGTCACACCAGCCAACCCAACCGGTTCATACGGCCCAGCCTCTCACAATGCCTGTCGCGACCGGCGAAACCCTCACGGGCCCGCCTCGCTTGGCCCAATTGCACTTGTGAGCCATCACGTGGCGGGCAGCTACCGCCCCCCCCGGAGTCGGCGTCCGCCGCCCGTCTGCCCGCAGTGTGGGAGTTCGGCCGCCACGAGCCGGGCCGGCAGCGGTGGATGCTGGCCCGCCACAGCATCAGCAAGCCCGAGAGATCGTCCACGGTCGACGCGGAGCCGATCTTCTTCAGGATCGGCTTGGGAGACGCGGTGTCGGCGGCCTCATGGATAGAGCCCTCCGCCCGCTCCACCGCCTACTGCTCGTCCACGGCCGCCCGACTTCCGGCGAAGAGGTACCGAGAGGACGCTCGGGCCTGGCCAGTCCGTGAGGCGCGTCTCCAACGATTCCGCCCTACCCTGTGGAAACAGCTGGAACCGGTCAGACACCCCATGTCGTTGGGTGTCAAGCGGCATGGGATTGGGCGTGGTGTGACCAGGCGGTTGCTTCGTCGTAGCGGGTACGGGTTTTGAG
>NZ_JBSGUP010000083.1:0-19015 GCF_053607985.1 Streptomyces sp. NPDC055078 | reverse complement strand
TGGGTTCAAATCCCGCCACCCCGACAGTGAAGTACCAGGTCAGGGCCGGTTCCCTTTCGAGGGGACCGGCCCTGATTGCGTTCCAGAAGCGTTCTGGATGTCAACTGGATGTGATCTTGGTCAGCCGTGTCACGCCTCGGCGGCACGCTGCTGCAACAGCCTGTCCAGCACCGGGACCGGCGAACGCGGATGCAACAGAATGCGGGCGTCCAGCGACTCGTACCAGACCTCGGTGAGCTGATCCATCAGCGTGGTCCGCATTGTGTCGGTGACGTGGCTGTAGCGGGCGCTGACCGATCCGTCCTCGTGCCCCATCCGCTCGTCCATGAGGACCTTGGGTGTGCCCAGCTCCTCCATCAGCGTCCGGTGGCCGTGACGGAGGCCGTGGCGCGTGAGACGGTCCTTGATCGGCATCCAGCACGCCTCGGCCCGGTTGGCGGCACCCCGGCCGCGCACGGGTACGCCGGGGAACCCGCCTGTCACGGGGACGGGGTGCGCGTCCTGCGGTGCCTTCTTCGGGTACCAGCCGGTCGCGGCCGGGGTGAAGATCCACGTCGCGTGCCCGCTGCGCCGCCAGTGGGCCGCCTCGCGGGCCGGGCCCGCCTGGCGGACGAAACCGACTTCGGCGATCGACTTCTCAACACGCTCGCGTGTCGCCTGGGCGACCCTCTCCGGTCGGTTGAGGACGTTGGAGACGGTGCCGGTCGAGACGCCGGCCAGGTCGGCAACCTGACGGAGGGTCGGTCCCTGCTGGCGGGAGCCGCCGACGCCCCTGCCGCTGTATACGTACGTGAGGCCATGGCAGGGGCAGGGCGTCGGCTTCGTACGGGCGATGTGGTCGCCGACTAGGCGCGAGAGGAAGGGCGGGGAGTCGATGGTGCGATAGCTGTCGTCCTTCGGCGGGCAGCGCACCAGCTCACCGCTGTCCAGCTCGTACAACTGCCACTCGACCCGGAAGGCGCGCGACTCGGGCCGGGCGTACTGGGTCTCCAGGCCGACGAGTTCGCCCCAGCGTTTGCCTGTGTACGACTTGTGGATCTGCGCCACGAACTCGTCGTCACGGCCGGACAGGAGCGACGCGCGTTCGGCTATCAGGAGGGAGCCGAGCATGGTGGTGATCTGCTTCTCGGGACCGCGCCGCTGACTCCGGCCGTGACGGCGGCCCCGGCCGCGGCGGCGTTCGGCGGCGTTCTTCTCGGCGTGGCCGGCGTCGACCGCGTCGGCGAGGATCAGGTGGAGGAGCGAGCGGTACGTTCGGACGCTGCTCGCCGCGCACCCCTGACTCAGCTTCTCCCTCTCCCAGGCGTTAACCATCGGCGCGGTGATGTCCCGGATGGCCTGGTCGCCGAACTTCGGCAGCAAATGGGCGAGGCTGCGCGGGTAGTTCTGCATCGTTGAGTCTGCGAGGCTCTGCTCCTCCAGCCACTTCTTGGCGAACTCGCCGAAGGTGACGAGGGCGGCGGCCCGCTCCTGCTCGGGAGGGACCCAGCGGCCTTTCTTCGCTTCCTCGAACGCGCTGGCTTCAGCCTTCTCGGCCGCCTTCTGCGCGGTGGTCTTCGTCGGGTACCGAACAGCGCGGCCGTCCTGGTCCACCACGTAGTCCTGAGCCTTGCGGTCGGGGCGCTGGTAGCAGGCCCGGAAGTAGGTCTTCCCCCGAGCCGTGCGTTTCTGGGCGTATGCCACCCTCACCCTCCTAATCCGACGAAGACGCTCATCACCTGGTCAACGGTGTACTGCCCCCGCGCCAGGACTGCGGTGATCCCCTGCTCTTCTTGCGCCGTGAAGCAGGTCGCGTTCAGGAGGAGGAGGCCCGGCTGCCGATCGTGGTCGATCCAGGCAATGACCTCGCTCGGGGCTCCCGACACACGCTGCGCACGACGGCAATGACCTGCCATCCGCACTCCCAACCGGCCTAACAAATCGGTGGGTTACCCGATCGGCACATTTAACCGCGACTTAACAGGGAGTGGCAAAGATCACTAATAAATATCCCAAAAACACCCAATTGGTTTAATTGTGAGCTAATCGTCAATTATCGCTACGTCGATCCTCAGTGATCTCAGGGCGGCCAGAAGATCTTCCTCCGACTTCCCGCTCTCGCCCCGGATCACGATCGTCGCCCGCACGCGCCCCGACGGCGTGCGCACGTCTGCTACGCGCGAGTCGAGCAAAGGCCCCTCCCTCAACGACTGCTGCACATAGACCGAGAGGTCCGACAGCGGATCGCGGCCGGCCTTTGGCTCGACCGACTGCCCAGGGTCGGCAGCGGCGTACACCGGCTCACCTCCGGCGAGCACCAGGGTGATGGAGTCGTCCGTCCATCCGACGAGCCGCGCGTACGCGCGAACGGTCGTCGTGATCTTGGCGATCGAGCCCTTCTCGATGTTGCGCAGCGCTCCGCGCTTCACACCGATCTTGTCGCCGACGTCCTGCTGCTCCATACCGTGCTCGGTTCGTGCCGCTTTCAGCTTCTCGCCGAGCCGTGCCCAGTCTCTGGTCATGGAATCCATGATGCCCCACGACCTTGCAACAGCAACGGCGTACGAACAGCGCATACGGACTTACTTGTTGCGTCATATTCCCAAAGGTGTGCCTGGTGTACATACCCCCATCCGTGTTCATGTTCAGAAACTGAACGCAGAAGTACCCCAAACGTCTTGCTTGGGTGATCGCGTATGTCTAGTCTCTGAACGTGACACCGAACGGAACGGCCATCCGGGCACTGCGTGAGGTTCAGTCTCTGAGCCTTCGGCGTGTGGCTCTTCTGGCCCGAACCTCCGCCAGCCAGGTCTCGCGCATCGAGCGAGGCAAGAGCGGTGCCGGGGATGCCTTGCTCAACCGCTTGGCGGAGGCACTGGCCGTTTCCGTGGACGACATCACCCGAGGAGAAGTCATGTCGACCAGAGAGGCGGCCCCCGAGGGGGCCGCCAAGAAGGCGATCCCTAAGAAGTCGACGGCGAAGCGGGTCGGTCGCGAGGTGCCGTTCCCGGGCACCCCGGAGGGCGCGATCTTCCACTACACCCCGGAGGAAGCATCCCGCTTCCTGCCGTGGTCCGAACTCCAGCTCAAGCGCAAGGCGTACGCACGGGAGTTCCCGTACAACGGCGGGGCTTCCCGCGTGACCTTCACCGGCCTCGACATCCGCGAGATCAGCGCGATGACCGCCGTGCGCCCGCTGGCCGAGATCGTCCAGCGCCGCAACGCCTCCTAGGCAACTAGGCGACCGCCGGGGGACGACGGGCCATGCCGGGCCTTGATCGCCGCCCCCAGCGTCGCCGGAACCTCAACCACTCGAAATCGAGGAACCGTGAGCAAAAACTGTACCGAGCACAACCCGCGTACCTGCCACCTGTGCCGCCCGCTGCGTCACCCCTCGCGCCTCCAGGTCCGCCGGGCCCTGGCCCGTCTCCCGCGCCAGTCGGCACCGGCCAACCAGCGCCGCGACGGCGGTGGCCGCTGATGGCACGCACCGGAACCCACGTCCTTCCGCGCCACCAGATCCTCGCGGCGACCATGCGGGCGGAACGCGGCACGTGGAAGCTCGTCCACGTCTACCCGTCTGCCGAAGGCGGGAAGAGCGCCGCCCGCCGCATCCCCACCGCGCTGCGGATGCCCTCGTACGAGCCCGCTGGCGCGTACGAGGCGTACTCCGCGCCGCACGAGAACGGCGGAACGGCGGTGTGGGCGCGGTACACGGCTGGTCTGACGACGGTGCCGCCGCGCCCCGCGTCGATGACGTACCGGGTGTGCGACCGCGGGTCGGGCCGGGAGTACGTCGGCGTGCGCATCGTCACCGTCACCGTGTCGGCCGAGTGTCCCCGGTGCGGCGGCCCCCGCGCGGAGGCACGCCCGATCCGCTTCTCGGAGGACGGCGAGTGGTACGTCGTGGACGAGTGGGACAACGGCTGTGGCCACGTCGACTTGTATACGGCGGTCCTCGCCGAGTTCCGCAAGCGGGAGGCCGAACTCGAAGAGGCCGAACAGCGCGACGCGATCCGCGCCTTCAACGCCGGTCCGGCCGAGGCGGGCGAGTTCACGGACGCGGTGCTCCTCCTCAACGGGGCGGCGGCCGAGATCCGTGGTCTCCACGCCAAGCAGGCTGCCGTGTTCCTCGACATGCGTGGCGAGAGCGAGGCGGCCCGCCTCGTCCAGGAGGAGCTGACGAAGCGGTCGGGACGGATGTCCGCCCGGCAGGCCGCCGTGTTCCTCACCGAGCTGGCCGACGCCCGCGCAGCCTGCACGGCGTGCGACGACGGACGCATCAACTACACCGCCCGAGACCGCGAGTTCGTGTCCCTGTCGTGCCGCACCTGCCGGAAGGTCGCCAATGTCTGAGCTGCTGACTCCCCCGCTGTTCGACCTCGGCGACAGCGCGCCCCGGGGCCTGGCCGACGCGCCCACCGCGCGTCTCCTCCTTCCCGCCGACGCCCCGCGCGAGCTGTGGGAGGCCACCCGACGCCTCGGCCTCGGCGGCTCCGACATCGCCGGAATCCTCGGCCTGGGCGGCAAGTACACCGGTCCGCGCCACGTCTTCGAGGAGAAGCACGGCCGGAGCACGTTCAAGGGCAACGAGGCCGCCGAGATCGGTACCGAGATTGAGCCGTTTCTCGCCCACCTGTTCACGAAGCGGTCCGGGATCGCGACGGCCGAAGCGCCGGGGACGCTCATGCACATCGATCACCCGTGGATGCGGGTGAACGTCGACCGGTTCACCTTCGAGCGTCCAGGCCCGGCTTCCGGTGTGCTGGAACTGAAATCCCGCAGCGAGTACCAGGCGGAGCAGTGGGAGGACGGCAAGGTTCCCGACGCCCCCGCGATCCAGTGCCACTGGGGCATGGCCGTCGGCGGCTGGGACCACGGCTTCGTGGCCGCGCTCGTCGGAGGCAACAAGTTCCGCTGGGTGCGCTTGGAGCGCGACGAGGAAATGATCGCGTACCTGGTCGACTACTGCGGGAAGTGGTTCGAGCGGCACGTGGTCGAGGGGATCGAGCCCCCGGCCGACGGCCTGGAAGCGACCACCGATCTGCTGGCCAAGCTCTGGTCCGTGAAGGCCGAGACCATCGCCGAGATCGACGTGGCGAAGGCCAAGGAGCTGCGTGCCAAGCACGCCGACGTGAAGGCCCGCGAGAAGGCCATCCAGGAAGAACTCCGCCTCGTTGAGAACGAGATGAAGCTGCTCACCGGCGAGAACGAGATCGCCAAGTCGGGCGGCAAGCCCGCGTGGACGTGGAAGGGCAACGGCACCTTCGCGTCGAAGCAGTTCGCCAAGGCCCACCCGGACCTCGTCACCAAGTACACGCGCATGGTGCCCGCGCTCGACGTCGACCGGCTCAAGGCCGAGGAATCCGCGACGTACGAGAAGTTCCGCGCCCGCCGCCTCGTCGTACCCGCGAAGGGAATCTGACCCATGTCTCTGTCCACCCTCAAGGCCCGCGTGATCGCGGCGACCACGGAGCAGCCGGCCGCCGACGCGACCGTGCAGGCTGTCGCCGAGGACACCAAGGGGTCGATCCCGGCCCAGCTCCACACGTCGGCCCAGGCCGAGGGCGACGAGGCCGCCGACATGGCCCTGTCGTGGCTGGAGCAGTACGGCGACGACTTCACGAAGGCCCTGCCGTCGCACATCGACGTCAAGGCGTTCCTGTCCGCCGTGCGGGCCGCTCTGCCGGGCCTGGTCTACTGCACCCCGGCTTCGCTCCGTCAGGCGCTCCTGACATGCGCCCGGTTCGGTCTCGTGCCGGACGGCCGCCACGCGGTCATCAAGCGCGAGGGCAAGACGGCGGTGTTCGTGCCGATGGCCCAGGGCTACGTCGAGCTGATGTACCGCTCGGGCCGGGTCGGCTCGGTGCACGTCGGGATGATCCACGAGAACGACGAGTGGAACTACGAGCCCACCGCCCCGGCCCCCTTGGACTTCACGCACCGTCCGGCCGTCACCAAGTCCAAGAAGGACCGGGGTCCGGCGATCCTGGCGTACGCGTTCTGCTGGATGGCCTCTGGTGCTCGCTCGCAGGTGATCATGCTGTCCCGCGAGGACGCGGAGGCGATCCGCGACGAGTACAGCTCGGCGTACCGGCGGGCCGTGGAGTCGGGCAAGGCTGACTCGTTCTGGCACACCGACTTCGACGCCATGTGGCAGAAGTCGCCGCTGCGCCGCCTGCACAAGGTCGTCCCGATGTCCGCCGAGCTGGTCGCCCTGCTCAAGGCGGACGAGGCCGGGGACGCCGGCGAGGTCCAGATCATCCACGCCCCGGCCGAGGAGACGCGACTCCTGGCCGAGGCCGACGAGGCCCACGAGGGGGCCGAGGAGTCGCAGGACCCGCAGGAGACCCGCACCCGGCCGCTGCCGCGCAAGCGGTCGCAGCCGAAGCGCACGACCCGTCGGAAGCGGCGCGGGTGATTCCCCTCCGCCGCCCCTTCCCCGTGGGGCCCCGTCACGGCCGCTTGGTCGTGACGGGCCCCGCGGGCCGCGAGACAGAGAAGAGGAGCAGCCGGTGAACGACGGCTGGACGACGAAGCCCCTGGTGGGCTTCGACATCGAGAGCACCGGGGTGGACCCGGAGGCGGACCGGATCGTCACGGCGGCCGTGGTGACGTACAACGCCGGTCGGCCTGTCCAGACGATGACGTGGCTGTCCGACGCGGGCGGCGTGCCGATCTCGCCGGGCGCCACCGCGGTGCACGGGATCACGACGGAGGTAGCCCGCGAGTCGGGCCGCCCGGCCGCCGCGGTGGTCGAGGAGATCGTCACAGAGCTGGTGGCCGCCGCCGAGACCGGCTGGCCGATCGTGGCGATGAACGCGCCGTTCGACTTGACGATGTTGGAGCGGGAGGCCGATCGGCATGGCTTGCGCTCCCTGTTCGCGGCGTCGGTGCCGCTCGTCCTGGACCCGCGCGTGCTGGACAAGCAGGCCGACCGGTACCGGCGTGGCAGCCGACGCCTTGAGGACCTGTGCCGGACATACAACGTGGTCCACGGCGGCGCGCACGACGCCGGAGCGGACGCGGTCGCCGCATGCACGGTGACCCTGGCGATCGTCGACGTGTACCCGTGGCTGCTGGAGAAGCCGCTGGAGGAGTTGCACGAGTACCAGGTCCGGTGGGCCGCTGACCAGCAGGCCGGGCTCCGCGCCCACTTCGAGTCGACCTCCGGCAAGGGGGGCCTGGCGGCGTCAGTCCGTACGGACTGGCCGATCGTCCCGGCGCGGTCCCGAGCCGAGGGGATGAGCGGGTGAACGGGCTCTTGGCCGTCGTCTCCGCCGTCGGCGTCGGCGTCGCCGTGGTCTGCCTGCTGTTCGCGGTTCTGCCTGGTCGGAGCCGGTCCAGCGCCCGGTACGCGTCGTTTCGCGTCGGGCCTCTGCGGGTCTGGTGCCCGGCCGAGGAGGCGATGATGCCGCACCTGGTCGATGCCGGCGGTCGCCAGTGCCTCTCTTGCAAGACCACCACCCGGACCCCGGAGGACCGCCATGTATGAGCCGTTCGGGCCGGAGTATGTCCGGCCCGCACAGGTCGAATGCCCGCGCTGCTCGTGCTGCTCCACGGATCTGTGCGAGCGGGGCCGGTACAGCGTGTTGCGCTGCTACGGGCACACGAGCGACGAGACCCAGGAACTGGTACGCGCCTGCCCGTGCTCGGCGGAGACGACGCGGCACACGACGTCGTGGCGGGCCGCGCAGGTGAGGGTGACGCGGATGGCGCGGCAGTTGCCGCTCCCGCCGGGAGCGGAGGCACTGCTGCGTGCGCTCGCGGCGGGGCAGGTCGTCTCGAACCCGACCGAGGTCTCGCAGTTGAAGCTGCGGGCCCTTGCGCAGGTGCTCGACGCCCGGCCGGCGATCACCGATTTGGGCCGTACGTACCTGCGCGCCCGAGACGGCGTCTGGGAGCCGGCGACGGTCCGGGTGCTCGACATCGACGTGTCCACCCGCACGGTGCTGGTGGAGTGCGGGGCGTGGAAGCCGGGCGTGGCGGTGACCGTGCTCTTGGACCAGATCCTCAGCGAGTCCGGCGTCGCCGTCGGCTCGGTGCCCGGGTGGCTGTCCGCTGACGCGAATGTCCAGGCGGAGGACGCCGACCAGATGGTGATGGTCGGCGTCCGGCAGGCGAAGCCGCTGGTACCGAACTGGATGCGGATCGGTGGTGACGAATGAGTGAGGCGGCCAGCCTCCTGCCCGCCGGTGGCCCGGAGGTGGACAAGAAGCGGGCCCGGCTCCTCGCCGAGGTCCTGGCGCCGGGCGTCACGGAGTACGCGGTTCTCGTGCTGCCCGGGGATCCGCCGAGCAAGGCCCGGCCCCGTTTCGGGAACGGGCGGACGTACAAGACGGACGTCGACACTGCGGCGGAGGACCGTACGGGCTGGCAGCTCCGGCGGAGCTTCCGGGAGCCGTGGAGGGGCAACTTGGCCTTGGGCGCGGTGTTCTTCCGCCCGGACCGGCAGCGGATCGACGTCGACAACATGGTCAAGCACGTCGCGGACGCCGGGAACGGCATCGCGTGGCTGGACGATGCGCAGATCACGGCTGTGTATGCCGTGGCCGAGCTGGACGTCGAGCACCCGCGGACGCTGATCGTCGTCGCCCGGCACGTCTCCTCTCTGGACCGGTCGGACGTGGTGGGCAAGATGCCCCGGCCTCGCAGGGCGGGGTGAGGGTGTGACGTCGGAGGTGATCGCTGCCGCTCTCGACTCCGTCGGCGAGTCCCGGCCTGGCGCTGTTGCGCCCGGCCGGGGCCACCCTGGTTCGGCCGCCTCATGGGAGGACGTATTCGCTCTGCGGATCGTCGCCGTCGATGGCGGCCATGTGCATTGGACCGGTTCGACCGGATGCCGTACGCCCATCGTCTCGTGGCGCGGGCAGGTCGAGACGGGCTATCGGCTGGCGTTCCGCGGGCCGTGCAGGTCATGACGGAGGCCGGGAAGTCGTCTGCCGTCATCAGTGAGCGGCTGGGGATGGCCGCGCGGACGGTGGATCG
This sequence comes from Streptomyces sp. NPDC055078, assembly GCF_053607985.1. Classification (NCBI taxonomy): domain Bacteria; kingdom Bacillati; phylum Actinomycetota; class Actinomycetes; order Kitasatosporales; family Streptomycetaceae; genus Streptomyces; species Streptomyces sp. NPDC055078. The sequence continues at coordinate 10,048 of NZ_JBSGUP010000083.1, read as the reverse complement.
CTGGCGCGAGGAGATGGGGCTCTCGCCATGTGGCTGATCGACGTGTTTCGGGCCTACGCCACCGTGGTCAACGCCGTGGTCTCGACGGCCCACGTGTGGGTCCCGCTGCTGCTCGGCGCGGGCTCGCTCGGCTGGAACGTGCGGCGGGCACCCCGCCGTCGACGGCACCGCCGGCCGTGTCCGGATGTGTCTGGACACGACGCGGACAGCCTCCCGGACATAGCCGCCCCGGCGCCCTCTCTACAGCCCTGACCAGCGCGGACACGTGCTCGGACATGCCGTGGGGTCTGTCCGGACACGGCGACGAAGCAAGGAGCCGATCATGCCGCGAATCCCTCACCCCAACGACCACCGGACCCTGCCCCGGGCGCATCACTGGAGCGACGGCGCGGCGTGCGCCGGTCTCGAGACCGCCCACTTCTTCCCCGTGGGGAAGGGCGGCGTGCCGGCCTCCGTGCTGGCAGACGACGCCAAGGAGATCTGCGTCCGCTGCCCCGTGCGGGCCGAGTGCCTGGGGCACGCCCTGACGTTCCGCGAGGACTACGGCGTGTGGGGCGGCCTCGACGAGGACGAGCGCGCCGATCTCCTGCGGAAGGCCCGGCGTGCGGCGGAGAAGCAGCGCCGCCAGGAGCGGGAGAAGGAGAAGGCCGATGGCACCTCGGCGGCGTAGGGCGGCCCGGAAGCAGTCGGTGCCGAAGCTGGACCCGTCGCCGCTGCCGGTGAACGGGCTCCTCAACTGGGGTTCGTCGGCGCACTGGGACCCGCAGAAACGGCCGTGCCGGTACTGCGGCAGTCCGACGCACCTGCGGGACGACAAGGGTGTCCCGGCCGACAAGGTGTGCGCCGAGGCGTCCCTCGCCGACATCGGCGACATCGTCCGCACGTACAGCGCGCAGAGGCAGCTGTGAACCGGAGGCGGGCGTGCTGAGCCCGGGTCTGCTGACGCTCTGGACGTGTCAGGTGATGGAGGCCGCCCGCGACCAGGACGAGGACTTGGCCGGCGAGATCACCGCGCGGATCTCCGACCAGGGCGATGCCCTCGACCTGCTGGCCGCGTGCCGGGGGATGGCCCACGAGGCCCGCCAGGCGCTGCTCGTGCTGTACCGCGGCCCGAACTTCGACCGGGGCGAGGCGTGGGTGCTGAACGAGTTCGGTGACGCGGCCGACGACCCCGCCCGCCTGTTCGCCGCGCGCCTGGTCACCGCGTACGCGAATCGGGACCACGACCACGTCACCGCCCTCGTAGCGGCGGCGGCCGGAGCTTCACCCGCTGAACGGGCTGAGTCGCTTCGGTCGCTGGTGACCTACGCGGCCGAGCTGGACGCTCGCGCCGCTCGATACCACCACCCAACGGAAGGAACCGAGCACCCATGAGCACTGATCAGAGGACCCCTCTCCAGGAGCGGCGCGGCGCCCGTCACGAGCTGACGCGGCGACCGAGGCTGCGCGGCGAGGACCGCGACCGGGTCCGCGCCAAGCTGGCCGAGAAGTACGCCGAGAACGCGTCGATCCGGAACCTGGCGGCCGAGTACGACCTGTCGTTCGGGCTGACGCGGACGCTGCTGCTGGAGGCCGACGTCGAGCTGCGCCACCGCCCGCGTCGTCTCACGGCGGCCGGCCAGTGAGAGCCGGACGTGTGGACCCCGTCGCCCGCTTCCTGCTCGGCCTCGCCGGTGGCGCCCTCGCGTCCGGCGTCACGTACGCCATCACCACCGTCCCGCCGTGGTGGTGGGTCGTCGGCCTGGTCGTCGCCGTCCTCATCTGGTTCGGCGAGCTGATCCTCGACGCCGTCCTCGACTGACCCCGTCCCGTGCCGCCCCGCCCACTTGAGGCGGCACGGCCGGCTACCCCCTTGGAAGGAGAACGCGGATGCCTCAGCGCTCGATCTGCATGGACTGCCGCCGCGAGGTGCTGTGGACCGTCACCGACGCCGGGAAGCGCATGGCCGTCGCCCCGGAGCCAGACGAGTCGGGGAACACCGCGGTCTATCGCGACGGGACGGGCACCCGCCGGTCCCGGCGCCCCTCCGAGGAGCTGCCGCTGATGGCCTGGGAAAAGCTCTACATCCCGCACGTGGCGACATGCCCGGCCCGGCAGCGTCCGGCCACACAGCAACGCCCGGCGGTCCTCCCACCGGGCGTTCTGGACCTGGCCGCGTACCGGCGTAGGACCAGCGGCCGGTCATGAGGTTGATCTACGCCGACGTTTCGGCGAGCCGGGCTCAGCTTGCCGGAGCGGACCAGGCACCGGCCGGCGGGCGCTCGGGCCGTTTGGCGACCCGCCCTCTGACCCCACCGACAGCACGATCGAGAAGAGACACCATGACCGACGCGGCAGCAGCCCCCAGGCGGTGAGGGCCCGATGAGCCTGTATCCGATCCTGTGGGCCGCCGACCACGCCCCGGTGCGCGATGCCGAGGAGCGCGCGATCCTCGTCGCCCTGGTCATCAAGGGAGACTTCGACGGCTGCAACTGCTTCCGCTCGTACAAGACGCTGGCGGACAAGGCCCGGGTCGACGCGAAGACGGCCGGCCGTCGGTGCCGCGAGATGGAGGCCCGAGGCATCCTCAAGCGGCAGGAGGAGCACCGCTCGAAGGCGTGGCTGGCGATCCCCGAGAAGCAGCGGCCGGTCATCTGGGAGGTCATGATCCCGGCGGAGTGGTGGAGTGCCGCCCAGCTCGCCGACATCAACGACCAGCGGGCGAGCCTCGGACGTCCCCCGCTGACACCCCAGAGCCGGCCCGCCCTGGCCCCCGCCCCGCCGAAGAAGGCCCGGACGGACAAGGGCACGAAGCGGCCGAAGAAGGACGGCCAGACGCGTGAGCCGGATGACGTCCAGTCGGGTGACCCAGGGACTACGAGTCCCGGGGTGGACCCAGGGACTACTAGTCCCCACCCCCAGGACTACGAGTCCGTACCCCAGGGACTTGTAGTCCCACAACCTTCTGAGTCACCTTCCGAGTCACCATCCGAGAACAACCGCGCTGTCGCTGACGCCGTCGGCAAAAGTGCAGGCGGTTGCGCGTCTGCGGGCGCGAGCGACGGCGCGGCTGGTGAAAGCGGCCAGGCCGAAGGCGGCTCCGCCGCGTCCGGAACGACCCTCCCCACCCAGCGCAAGAAGTCTCCCCGCCCGGCCACGACGAAGACCCGGCCCCGCAAGGAGTCGCCCGGGTTCGAGATGGTCCGGGCGGCGGTCCCGGCCGCCGTTGCTGCTCCTGGTACGCGGCTGTACCCCGGGCTGCACCGGGCGATCAACGACCTGCTGGACGGCGCCCCCGGCATCCCGCGCCGGACTCCGGAGCAGGTGATCGCCCGGCTGAACCGGCGCTGGTACGGGGAGCACGCCGAGACCCGCGCGGCGGCGGACTACCGCGGGTGCGAGCGGTGCACCGCTTCCGGCTGCACGGCACCCCGCAAGGGTCTCGAGGACCCGGGGGGCTGTGACCGGATCATCAACCGGAACTCGTGGCTCGCTGCCGCGCTTATCACCCAGGACTGCCCCGACCCCGGGTGCGAGGACGGGCAGATCATCGGCGGCGGCCAGTGCGTGACCTGCAAGCAGCGGCACGAGGAGCACCGCAGGGCCGCCCGCGCGGTCGCTGACGCCGCTGCCCGCTGGGAGTCCGAGATCGAGGCCCGGCAAGCCGCTCAGGGCGTCGTGGACGCGTGGACGGCGCAGGAGGCCGCCGAGGAGGCCCGGTACCGCCGGGCCCTTGATGAGGCCGGGGTGTGGGGCGTGAAGCTCGACCACCAGGTCAACCGGCACATGACCGGCTGGCAGGAGCGGAATCCCCGCCCGGCGGCCCCTGCTGCTCACGGCACCGACGAGCGACAGGCGGTAGGCGCGTGAACCCGGAGTTCCTCCCCGCGATCGGGGCCTCGCTGCGGACGCTGTGCGAGTTCGCCGCCCGGCACGACGTGAACGACCAGACGCTGACCGAGTTGGCGGCCGAGATCGACAAGGCCCGCGCGGCCGTCGCCGCCGCCCTCGGCCCGGCGCGGGCGAACCGATGCCTGCGGCACCCCGGCAGCCCGATCGACCCGTCCGCCGAGAACGGGTGCCTGCTGTGCGGGCCCTCCCAGCGGCGGCCGGCCCGCCCCATCCCCGAGGACTTCGTGCCCGGCGACGTGCTTCGGCACATCGAGGAGCACGGCCAGGACGCGGCCACCGAGCGGTACGGAGCGCAGGCGGTCACCCGCGCGCTCGTCCTCGGCGACCGTCACCCCTCCACCAGGCATCTCGCCGCCCCCGCGGCCGAGCCGCACCACGACGAAAGCGAGAACTCACCATGACCACCCGACAGTTCACCGTCAGCCAGCTCGCCGGTCTGGGCGTTCCGCCCGACAGCCCGAAAGACGTCACGTACAGCGAAACGGTCCTCGCCGACGAGCCCGTGGCCACGCTCAAGTACAGCCAGCAGCGCAGGTGCATCGTCCGCGACGACGATGACCGGACGTGGGCGGTGACGTACGAAGCGCAGCTCGACGCCGGTAACTACGAGGTCGGCCCGCCGCCGGACCACGGCTGGTTCGGCAACACCGTCGAGGCCGTCGAGGTCGAGCAGCGGTCGGTCATCGTTGCCCGATGGGAGCCGGTCCCCGACGAGCCGAACGTCGAGCGGTCCCGCCTCGGCGCGATCGACTCGCTGGCCGCCGTCTGGGAGGAATCCGGTGCCCGCACGGCGGTCGCCCGCGAGGCCGCCGCCGAGTGGATCATCGAGCACGCCGACGAGGTCGCCCGCCTCCACGACGAGTACCTGGACTCGTTGGAGGGCGACCGATGACGACCATCGACTGGCCCGAGCTGGACGCCATCGAGGCGGGCTACTACGCGGTCCTCGACCCGGCCGACCCGGGCACCGTCACGTACTGGCGGCGCACGCGCACCGCCCGGACGAGCACGCTCAAGCCATGGCCGGCGAAGGCGTGGTACGGCCCGGCCGTGCCCCTGCGCGCCGACGTCCCCACCGAGCACGCCGCCCGCCACCTGTTCGTGGCGGCCTGGTCGCGGACCCGGCGCGCGTACCTCGACCAGGTCGTGGCCGCCATCACGGCCGGGCCCGAGGTCGCCGCCCGCTGCTTCGCCGACCTTCGGTTCCGCTGCTGGTCCTGCGGGCGCGCCCTGCGCGACGAGACGTCGAAGACGCTCGGAATCGGCCCGGAGTGCCGCACCGGCATGGACCCCGCGGTCCTCGCCCGGTACTGCACCCCGGAGGTCGGCCGGCTCCACGCCGAGCACCTGGCCGAGCTGCGCGCCGCCGAGGCCGCGAAGTGACCGGCCAGTTCTGCCGCGCGGCGCGTACACGGCGACGCCGTGCCGGTCCGGCCGGACCCCGAAGCCGTCTCGCTGGTACCTGGGCGGAGCCTGCTGGGCCGCCCTCCCTGAACTCGCCCGTAGGGCCCTGAACATCAACAGCGAACAGCCTCTGGAAGAACTGGAGATCACCTCATGACGTGGAACGAGCGCATCGGAATCGCCGAGGCCCTGGACGCCGCTGGTTGGACCGGCGACATCCTCGACCCGCGCGGCCTGCTCAAGCACCCCTCGGGCGCGGTGTGGGCCATGGTCAGCGAGACCGGCGTCTGCGTGCTGGACATGTCCAACGCCGGGGCCAGCGTCGCCTTCCCGAGCAGGGTCCCGGACTCGGTGGTGATCGCCGCGTGCCTGGCCGCCGCCGGGCAGCTCGACCCCGGCCGGGACCGCGTCGAGCTGGAGGAGCGCGCCGCCTGGCTGGGCTGCCTGGAGTCGGCCGGCCTGGACAACTGGCAGGGCGTCGACGTCGCCCGCGAAATCCGCAACGAACGGGAGACCAGCAGGTGAGCACGCTGCCGATGCCGGAGGAAGAGGCGCAGAACCGTACTGCGGCCGTCGTCGCGCTCCTCGCCGAGTGCGTCACGACCCAGGAGAGGAACGCACTGAGCGGGGTCGCCCTGCGGGCGAAGTACGTGTGGCGCTGCCACCTCTGCAAGAAGAACCACTACCTGACCGGCGAGAAGTGCGCGTGCGGCGCCAAGCGGCCCGCCAGCCTCCCCGGATGACCGAGCGCCACGAACCGCCTCGACCCCCGACGCTATCGGGGGGCGAGGCGGCCCGGAACACCGTACGACGACCGGAAGGACTCCACCCGATGCCCGCCCCCGAACCTCAGGTCATCCTCGAAGCGCTGGCGCACGGCGTCGTCGGCGACGTCCAGCGCGGCCTGGAAACTCTCCAGCCGATCGTGGACGCTGGACCGCGCTCCACGTACGCGCTCCTCGGCTCCCTCGCCGAGACCGCGTCCAAGGAGGTGCGCGAGGCCAACGGTCCCGGCATCTTCTACGGGCTCGAACTCGAAGGCCCCGACGGGCCCGTCAACATCGACGTCCTGCCGCCGCCCGTCCAGTTCGCCGCGCAGTTCATCGCCGCGTGGGCGAATCGCGACCAGGACGCCGCGTACGCCCTGTTCTGGGCGGTCGCCGAGCCCTCCGACCGCGACGGGACCAGCGCGCTCGCCGACTGCATCACCGCGGTGTACGCGATGGCCGTCCCCGTCGCCGAGCACGCCGCACGGCAGCAGCGCGGTCGCCGCGAGGAAGGACCCACCGAGTGACCAACGCCCGGACCATGATGATCACGCTGTACGCGATCGGCTACATGGTCGCGATCTTCGCCGGTTCTTCCGCGCTCGACGCCGGTGACGACCTGTACGCGGCCGGCCTGTTCACCACATCGGTCGGGCTGCTCCTCGGCATACATCGCGAGGCCCGCCACGCCGCCCGCCTGGTCCGCGTCGTCGCGGCCTACCGGCACGGCAGCGAGTTCCCCGGCCCTGTCGCCGACCTCGCCGAGATCGAGCGCGCGACCGCCATCCCGCCCGGCTGCCACTGCGAGACCTGGTGGACCAGCCTCGGCGGCCACCACTCCCTGACGTGCCCGGCAGTCCCCGCCCGAAGGGACACGAGGTGAACCAGCCACCCCCCGCGTCTCCGAGGAGCGGCTTACCGCAGCCGTCGAACGAGTGCGTGCGGCACGGGCCGCGCTCCGCTGAACCCCTACCATCCCCCGGCACCACCGAACCGAAGGATCGGCATATGACCCAGCCCCCGACGCCGCGACCCCCAAGGCCGAGCAGCCCCAGACGGTGCTGCCGCCGTTCTCCGGCAACGAGACCGAGTGCGCGATGTGCTCGAACCTGGACGCGTTCACCGTCTTCCGCCAGGCGACCGCCCACGTGATCGAGGAGTACAACGGCCGCCTGGAGCGGCGCGGCCCGCTGCCCAAGCGGCTTGAACGCCGCTGCCAGCGCTGCGACTACCAGTGGGACGAAGCGCTCAACCCGTCGGCCGGTGTGAGGCCGGCCACCCCTCAGGAGATCGCGTACGCGCTCCAGCAGTCCCACGCCGGATGGGCGCTCGACCTCTCCCCACAGTGCGCCCGCGACATGGCCGACCGGCTGGCGGAGATGCTTCACGTCCTGGTCCGCCTCGACCACCCGATGTGGCTGCCGCGCCCCGGCCGCCCGCTCCTCGTCCCGCCCCCGGCGGCAGCGATCCCGGAGGACAACACCGGGCTGACGTCGGGCGCGCCGATCGTCTACCACGACCAGCAGCCGCCCGCCGGGGCCACCGGCTTCACGCGGGCGGTCGAGTCGTGAACGCGTCCGGACATGGTCGGCGGGATTGTCCGGACACCCCTCAACATCGGCGAGACGCACGACTGCGGACCCCTTCCCATCAGGGCGGACACCGTCCGGACACGTCCGGACACCGAAGGGCCGGACCGCGATCCGGGTGTCCGGTTCGCGTACCGGGCGACCGTGCCCCGCCACCTGATGGGCGCCGCCTTCACCGAGGCATTCGGCCACCTCGCCGACGCGCTCCAGTCGCCCGAGGAACCCAAGCCGCCCGCGCCGCTGGCATCCCCGGCACGCCGCGACCAGATCGCCGAAGCGGTCGCCGACGCCTACGACCTGCCCCCCGACATCCTTCGGAAGGACCCCACCGCATGACGCCCGAGCAGGCATCCGCCCGCGCCGCGCTCATCCTGATCGGCCGCCTGGTGAAGCTTCACGGCCTGACCGTCGAGGAGGCCGTCACCGCGGTCGCCCAGCGCCGCCGCCGGGAAAGCGGCCGGCACACGCACCTGGTCGTCGCCGAGGCCCGCGCCGTCATGGCCGAGGCGATGGCGCCGATCCGCGCAGCGATCGAGGCGTTCCGGCCGATGGCCCAGGCCGCCGCCGCGGCGATGGCCGTACTCGACCGCGCCCTGCGGCAGACCGCCCCCGCCGCCACGGCGACCCGCCACGACCGGCCCGCCTGGGCGACGCCGTACGGCCCGCCACCGCGCCGCCGCTGACCACCGCCTGACAGTGAGGATGTAGATGGCACCGCTCGGGGGTCTGACCCTCCGCCTGACTGACGCTCCGGCTGTCCTTGGGTTGAATCGTCGGCCGTCCGGGCGGTGCCGCCAGGTACTGCGCCGGTCGGGAGCTTGTGACCTCATAGGAGCCCGGCCAAAGGTCCCGTCACTGTCCTGTCCTGCTGCCCGACCGGCGCGTGCCATCCCTCGCACGTCGTACGGAAGGACAGCGGTAACCAGCATGGCAGAGCGGATAGCGGTGGTCGGCGGTATCGACACCCACACCGACTTCCACCAGGCCGCTGTGATCGACTCGATCGGCCGTCACCTGGACACCGAGACGTTTCCCACCACCCCGGACGGCTACCGTCGACTGCTGGACTGGCTGTGCTCGCACGGCGATGTCATGGCGGTCGGGGTCGAGGGCACTGGCGCCTACGGCTCCGAACTCGCCCGCTTCCCGCGGGCCAGCCAGGTCACCGTGGTCGACGTGGACCGGCCCGACCGCCGGGCCCGTCGCAGGAACGGCAAGTCCGACCCCGTCGACGCCTACGCCGCGGCGGCCGCCGTGCTCTCCGGCCGGGCCGGCGGCACCCCCAAGACCCACGACGGCATCGTGGAGGCCATCCGCGCCCTGCGCGTAGTGCGCCGCTCGGCCGTCAAATCCCGCACCCAGACGATCAACCAGATCCGCACCCTCATCGTCACCGCGCCCGGTGAGGTCCGCGAGAAGCTGCGCGGTCTGGCCACTGCGGACCTGATCCGCCACCTGGCCCGTTCCCGGCCCGGCACAGACATCGCCGGTCCGGCCTGCGCGGCCAGGACAGCCCTGCGCCGCCTCGCCCGCCGCTACCAGTACCTGACCGAGGAGATCACCGAGGCCGACGCCGAGCTGAAGCCCCTGGTCGCCACCGTCGCCCCGACACTGGTCGAGTTGCTCGGCGTCGGCACCGAAACCGCCGCCCAACTCCTGATCACCGCAGGCGACAACCCCGACCGGCTCAAGTCGGAGGCCGCGTTCGCGCACCTGTGCGCGGCAGCGCCGATCCCCGCCAGCTCGGGCCGCACCAACCGGCACCGCCTCAACCGCGGCGGCGACCGCCAGGCCAACAACGCACTCCACATGATCGCCCTGGTCCGCATGCGCTACGACCAGCGAACCCGGGACTACGTCGCCCGCCGCACCACCGAAGGCATGTCCAAGAAGGACATCCTGCGCTGCCTCAAACGCTTCATCGCCCGCGAGGTCTACAAGCACCTCACCAGCCCATCAACCACACCGAAATCGCTTCTCCAGACCGCTTGACGATCTATAGGAGCTTCAGCCCGGACACTGTCCGGACACCGAGCGCGGCCCCTCTCCCCACTGCGGGGAGCAGGTGCCGCGCTCGTGCGTCGTGGACCCGTCACGCCCCAGCGCCCAGCGCTGTGCACTGGCGCCACGAGCCAATCGCCAACCGGGAGACCGGCAAGCGACCGATGTGACCTGCGTCATGCGAGCTGTGGTCTTCCGGAACAGACCCGCGAAGGCCGCGCGCCCAACCTGGAGATCCACCGAGAAGGAGCCCCACGTGAACACCAACTCCACCGGCGCAGCCGCCCGGTTCGCCGCCGCGTACGCCGCGCTCACCGCAGCCCACGAAGTCGGGGATTACATCGTCCAGCGGAACACCGACGCCCTCGCGAAGGGCCGGCACGGCCCGGAAGGGGC
>NZ_JBSGUP010000082.1:0-19046 GCF_053607985.1 Streptomyces sp. NPDC055078 | reverse complement strand
CTCGGGTGAGGCCCTCCCCCGGGCGTGGGGGCCCCAGGAGCGGAGTGGGCAGGGGGGGCCCGGCGGAGGGCGGTGGGCCGCGCCCGGCCGCAGGAAGAATGCGCCGTCTGCGGCCGGGCGCGGATTTCAGGACGCCGTCCTCAGCACGGGTATGGTCATCGCCGCGTGGGGGGACGGAACGGGGCGGTGTATGGCGAGGGCCTGGCGGAGCATCACCGGCCCCACCAGCACGGTCCGCTGCCACGGCCGAAGCCAGTACGAGCCCCCGCCGCCGTCAGGCCCGCGCCGGCCGAGCGGCGGCAGCGTGATCGTGCGCGGCGCCCCCACACACACGGCGTACGGGTGCGGCTCCCACCGCCCACTCGTGCCGGGCGGCACCAGCCAGTACAGCCACGGGTGGCCCGGGGTGGCGATCACCGGGCCACACCCCTGCGGGTGCATCCAGTCGACCGCCGCCGCCACCTCCGGGCCCGACGCCGCCGCGGTGATCACCACGTCGAACAGGCCCCCGCCGAGCGGCACTACGATGCCGCCGCTCTCGGACACGCCCCGCAGAGCACGGACCAGCCGCGTCAGGTCCCCCATGTCCGTGGCCACCGGGCCAGGCCGCTCGGCGAACGGGTCCGGCCGGAACACGGCCGGCGGCGCCAACGGCGGCGCGGCGGCCGGAACACGACACGGAATCGGGGTTGTCGTGACCATCACTCGCCCCCGCCGGGGACGGTGAGAGCGCACCGGACACGGGACCCGTCGGGAGAGACGTCCCACGCGTCCGCCACCGCGGCGACGAGGAACAGACCCCGGCCGCTCTCACTGAGAGGGGCGGCCGGGGCCGGGTCCGCGGACGGCACCCCCGGCCCCTCGCTGGACACCTCAATGAACATCTGGGACCCGGCCCGCCACATCCGCACCCCGACCGGGCCGCAGCCGTAGAGGAACGCGTTGCTGACCAGTTCCGACAGCACCAGCTCCACCACGTCGGCCAGGGACATCAATCCCCAGTAGCGGAGACTCGCCCGCCCGATCCGGCGGAGCTGCGACGGCCTCAACAGGTCCACATCCGTCAACGGCTCACCGGGCGGAGTAGTCCGGCGCAGACTCACGTGGAAGCCGAGATCGGTCGCCGGACCGTCCAGAGCCCAGCCGTCTGTCTGCCGTGCAGGGTTCCCGCACACCACCGGTCTGGTGAGCATGGGACCTCCATGGGTATAGAACGGGGAGGCTGTGATCCGGACGTCGATGTCTCGGCAGCCCGCAAGCAGACAACCGCTCAGGCCCATTCACCAGAAAGGCAATTCCCCTCGGTGGTCAGCGCAGACCACCGGAAATTTTGACCTGCGGGAAGTACTTACGGCGCAGGCAGCGCTACCGTGTGTGCATGACGGACAACGTCCATCTTGCGGCTCACATGGCAGCAGCCGGGCTGAAGCAGGCAGAGCTGGCACGGCGTCTGAACGCTCATGTCGAGCAGTTAACCGGCAAGCCCGGCAACCTCACGGACCGGCACATTCGCAACTGGCTATCCGGAAAAACTCGATGGCCACAAGAACGACTCAGGCGTGCTCTGGAAGCAGAATTCGAGGTCACCGCCCTGGACCTGGGATTCGTGCCCCGGTCATCGGGAATCAAGGGAGGTGATTCCAGTGCCCACGCCCCAGCGCCTGCACCATCGGAGGACCCAGTGAAGCGTCGTACCTTCACCAACGCGACTCTCTCGCTGACGACAGCAGCCATGCTGCCCGTCTCGCCCACAGTTGCCCGGCCCAGAGTCGGAATGCGGGAGGTCCGCGAATTGGAGACGGCTTTCAACGAGCTGGTCGCAGCGGACAATTCGCACGGTGGCACGGTCAAGCTGGAGACCCGCGCCCTGGCATTCGCCCATCACGCTCTGGAGCGCCAGGCCGTCGGCACCGTCACGGAACGCGTTCGGTCCCACCTCTACCTTCTGGCCGCAGCGTTCACCGGAACCGCTCTCTGGGCAGCAGTCGATGACCACCGGCCGGACCGTGCGCAGCGTCACCTTGAGCGCGCACTTACGCTCGCCGGACTCTCAGGGAACGAGGACATCAAGCTACGGCTGTGGAGCCATGCATCGTTGCTGGCCGCTCAGCGTCCGGGCGGTGTTCACGAAGCCATCGCAGCAGCTCAGGCAGCGAGGAATTCCGCCGCGTGCCGCCGTGACCCTTTGTACGCATCCCTTGCTTCGGCCCGCTTGGCCGGCGTGTACGCCCAGGCAGGCGAACGCAGCACAGCCATGAGGATTCTGGACCAGGCCCGCGCTGCGTTCGGTCGAGCCGACGCGAGCCTGCCCCGCCCCACGTGGATAGCCTTCTACGACGAGGCCGAACTCCACGGACTCTCCGCGCTGGTCACAGCGCGCGCCGGCCGTCACAGCGAAGCGGAAGCCCACCTTCATCAGACCCTGGCGCGGTTGCGCCCGCAGTACCGGCGCAACCGCTCGTACTACACGGCCCATCTCGCGCTGGCCCAGCTCCATCAGGGCGACGCCGAAGAAGCGTGCGCCACGGCCCTGTCTGTCCTGCCGGACAGCGACGGTGATTCACTGACCGGGCGCACTGGCCGCCTGCTCGCACGGTTCGATCGCGGGCTGACGACCGCCGGGCGCAGGCCGGCCTGCGCGGCCGATTGGACGGCCCGTTTCACCGAGCGAGAGGTACGACGACTGTGACTGTCGAGATTCGCCAGGCCACCGCCGAACATCTGCCCGCCATCCGTCAGTCGATCCTCGACATCCATGCAGAGGTCCGACTTGGCGACTTCGGCCTGACCGGTCCGTTCTACGACGTGGAGCGCTATGACGAACGGTTGTCGGCGTACGCGTCACGGCCAGGATGGACGGCTGTCATCGGCTACGAGGGTGGTGACCCGGTCGGCTTCTGCTTCGGGTTTCCGCTCGGTGCCGCCACCAAGTGGTGGTCCGTGATGACCGAGCCGCTGCCTGCGGAGTACGTGCGCGAGGACGGTAAGCGGACCGTAGCGCTGAACGAGATCGTGGTCCGCAAGCCCTGGCGTGGCCAGGGCGTGGCCTGGCAACTCCATGAAGCGTGGCTGTCCAACCGGACCGAGGAACGAGTCACGCTCCTCGTGAACCCCGCCGCAGGTAACGGAGCCGTACAGGCCGTCTACGAGGCGTGGGGATACCGGAAGATCGGCGAGCAGAAGCCCTTCCCTGATTCGCCGGTCTTCGCGTCGATGATGCGCAAGGTACGGCTCACCTGACCGCTGCCGCGCGTCGGCCGGCGGCGCCTGCCTTCGGTGTCATCTGGCGGTGTCTTGTCTCCGTAGTCCCTCTGACAGCGAGGAAGAGCGTGCTGCACCCCAATAGCCCCCGGACGACTGCCTCCGTCGTGGCGGACGGCGATCGGCTTGCCTGCGAGCCCGATGTCCTGTTCGTCTACGGAACCTTGCAGTTCCCGGAGGTCCTGCGCGCCCTGCTGGGGCGAATACCGCGCACCACGCCGGCCGCCGCGAGCGGATGGCGAGCCGCTGCCCTGGACCGCAGGGTCTACCCCGGCCTTGTCGCCGCCGAGCAGGTTGCCACCGGTCTGCGTCTGGACGACCTGACGCCCCAGGAATGGCGCGTCCTCGATGACTTCGAGGACGACCAATACGCGCTCCGACCAATCCCCCTCAGCGGCGGAACCCACGGTTGGGCCTACGTCTGGCCAGACCTTGACGTACTCCCGGAGAACTGGGACCCGGAGGAGTTCCGTGCCCGCCATCTCCGGGCCTACGCCTCACGCTGTGAAGCGCTCGCGGCCGAGCGGGAGTCACCGGCCTGCTGACGACGGGAGCGTACGGTCGCCACCCTCGTCGTGCCTGTCGTCTTGGCCCGGTTCCCAGGAATCCGGCGTCGGTAGTCGGTCGCCTCGGCTCTCCGCGACGCGCAGCAGGTCGCGCAGCACCTCTTGGGCTCTCGTCAGAGCGAAGCGGCACTCCCGAACACCCGCGTTGCGATCGTCGAGGACAGCTTGGATGCCTTGGATCACCGTTGCCGCGGCGTTCGTCTGTGCTTCCTCGATCTCGTCTGCGATCCGGGACACCACGCTGCCGGTGCTACTGGGGCTCAGGTAGCACGCCTTGCCCTCAGGGCTGTCCCACGGCAGGCGTCGCAGGCGAGTGGTGCCGTGATGTCCGTAGACGTGCGCCGACGCTTCCCGGCGTGGTTCGTTTGTCACCCTGTCCCCTCCAAGTCGCGAGCCGGGACAGGTACCGCGAAAACGGCTTGTGAGCTATGCCCCGGGAGCACAAGGAGCGTTGCTTCCACCACTCGGCCCGAGGCATCCGTCGAGACGCGCTCGACAGCCAGTACGGCGGTCCTGGCACCGATGCGCAGAGTCCACGCCTCTTCAGCATCAGGGAGGCGCGCGGTGACGCGCGAGACCGTCTCGGCGATTTCAACGCCGTACTCGCTCAAACGATCCTGGATGTCGTCGCCCAGAGGCGATCGGCTGCTCCCCAGGGGCTCGATGTCCGCCACGCTGCATGGCACGTAGACACGAGCCACGCTGCAAGGAATTGCCATGCAGTGACTGAGGTAGACGTACTCGGTGAGCCGGGTCGCCGGAGCGACTCGCAGGAGAGCGGCGAGTCTGGCGTTGGCTTGCACTTCGCTGTGGCTGACACTGATGTCGACGGCTGCGTTCACAGCCGCTTGTCCGTCCGCCATGCCATCGGCAGGGTATGTGACCTGCCCAAACGTCTGGCGTACGAAGTTTCCCCGTCCGTGGTGTCGCACGATCAGGCCCTCGTTTTCGAGTGTAGCCAGGGCCTCTCGTACAGTGGGACGGCTGACCCCATGGAGCGTCATGAGTTCAGTCTCCGCCGGCAGTCGGTCGCCTGCGGAGAACTCCGTGGCGATCCGGTGCCGGAGATCGTCTGCGATACGTGTGTAGCGGTTGGATGCGATGGGGATCACCACTTCCTGGCTGTCCGGACGGTGGGCAGCCGGGTCTTGAAGTGCGTGGTCATGGGGTTCGGGAGCAAGGTGAAGAGCCTCATCACCGCAGCTCCTCTGTGACGTCGGGAACGCTGTGCAAGTCGACAGCCGACCCATGCCATAGCCCGGTGAATCTGGTCGAACACGTTGATCAGTTCCTCATGGCTGATGGCCGTACCGCCGGGCGTTGGCCGTCCCGGGGGGCTTCGTGAATGTGGCTCGTGCGACGAGGCCGCGGTCGCTGGTGTCGAGACCGTACAAATCGGCTGTCTCCAGGGCCTCTAACAGCGCCTGCCATGACTCGACCCCGGCGGAGACTGAATCCGACACCTCCATCTCGACGCGTGTGCAGTGGTCGTCCTCCGTCACGCGAGGGGTGAATCCAGCGGCAGCGAGACGTTCTGCCATGCGCTCAGCACGAGCTCTGGGTGAGGGCACAAGGCTTCCTCCGGCGCCGCGACATCACTACGGGTAAAGTTAGTTAACTAGATTAGACCTAGTGGACTAGATTTTCCATATGCCTGAGCAGCCGCCCTATCTCCGCGTCGCTGACCTGCTCCGACAGCGCGTCACGGATCAGGAATGGGTTCCTGGCGACCGGCTGCCGTCCCGTTCGCACCTTGCGGCGGAAATCGGCGTGGGCGAGAACGTGGTGCGCCGGGCTCAGGAGCTCCTGATCTCGCAGGGGGTGCTCGAAGGTCGCGCCGGATCAGGGACATACGTGGCCGAGCGGCAGGAACGGCTTCGCTTGGTCCGCTCGGACTACCGCGAGCAGGCCGGTGGCTCCCCGTTTCAGGCCGACATGTCAGCGCTCGGCAAGACGGGCACGTGGGAGAGCCGCTCCGACGTAAAAGTCTCGGCACCCGCGGATATCGCTGCCCGCCTCGGTATCGCCGAAGACGACCTCTGCGTGCGCACCTCGTACGAGTTCCTGGCCGACGGCAAACCGGTTCAACTGTCAACGAGTTGGGAGCCGTACGACCTCACGGCGCGGACGCTCATCGTGCTGCCCGAGGGTGGGCCCTACGCCGGAAGAGGCGTGGTCGACCGCATGGCTGAAATCGGCGTCACCGTGACCCATGCCGTGGAGCGCCCGGAGCCCGGACACGCGAACGCCGAGGAGGCAACGCTCCTCGGCGTTCAGCGGGACGCGCTTGTCACGCGCATCAAGCGCACCTACTACAGCGACGACGGCCGCCCGGTCGAGACGGCGGACATCGTCGTACCCGCAGCACTCTGCGAGATCGTCTACGAAGTGCCGGTCAGCCGGCGCTGATCGGGTAGCGCCACTGGAAGTATCCGAGCGCCCGAGCCCGCGCTTCGACCACGGCCATGCGGGCGTCGCGCTCGGTCGCGTCGATGTGCGCGGCCTGCCCGGTGGCCTGGCCCTCCCACTTGCGGTAGAGAAGTCCTACCTCGGCCGAGAACCAGCCACGGGAGACGGAGTTCAGGGCGAGCAGAAGGCCGGTGTCCTCCGAAGCGGGCAGCGCCATCCAGCCTCCCAGCGCGACGAGCAGGTCGCGGCGAACGGCCAGCGTCGCCGGATGTACCTGAGCGCGGAAATCGTGTGTTGCCCAGTAGTCGAGCACCGCATGGCGCTCGATCGGGCCGTGGTCCGGGTCGCCCGGGAACCCGACGGTCGACCCGTCCGGGAGCAGGTCGAGCACACGGGAAGTGGTCCAGCCGATCGAGGGATCGGCTTCCAGGGCCTCGATGTCGCGCGCCAGCGCACCGGGCGGAAGCTGGTCATCTGCGTCGAGGACCTTCACATACTCGCCGTCCGCGTGTGCGAGTGCCATGGTGCGCGCCATACCGGGTCCGCCAGGCCGCCCCTGCCGGAAGGTGATCCGCTCGTCCTTCGGGACATGGGGAGCCACCTGGTCAGTGCGGCCATCCTCCTGGATCAGCCAGTGCCATTGCCAGCCGTCGGGGAGCTCCTGCTCACGCAGGGACTTGTACGCCTCGGGAAGGAAGTGGGCCGAAGGGGTGTGCACAGCCGTGACGATGATGATGCGCCGGCTCACGGCTCACCACCTTTCCAAGTGAGTCGTGAAGAGCATTTCCGTACGGTCACCGGGGAGCGTGATGTCGGACAGATCCGCCACGCGGCCCTCGGTGTCGAACGACGTCTTGCGGAGCTGTAGCACCGCCGTGCCGGGCGGCAGGTCGAGTTCCTCAGCCTCCTCGGCCGTCGGCGGTCGCGCCGTCACGCTTTCCTCGATGCGGTCGATCTCGATGCCGACGGTGAGGAGCTGGTTCCACGTGCCGCCGGGCCAGGGCTCCTTGGTCTCGTCCAGAAGATCGGGGTTGCTTTCGATCCGTTCGCGGACCAGGTACGACGTGACGAGGTTGAACGGAGCACGCTCTTCGCTGTAGCGCGTCCGGTAGGTGCGCTCGATCAGCGCGGTTCCCTCCGTCACGCCCAGGGCTTTGGCGACATCCTTGGGGGCTGCGATCTCGCGGTACGAGGCATGAAAGACAAGGTCATCGACGGCGAGGCCGGTGTCGTGCTCGGTGGCGCCGGTCTGAACCCGCAGTTCTTCGGGCTCGCGCGCGCGGTCCTTCTCCCACTGATGGCGTGCGTTTGTGCGCTGCACCATCGTGCGGGGCTCGCGCACGAAGCTTCCGCGACCGTGCTGCTTCTCGATCAGCCCTTCGGACTGAAGGACACGCAGGGCTTCCCGGATGGTCACGTGGCTCCGGCCGAAGCGTTCGGCGAGCACCGTTTCGGCCGGCAGCCGGTCGCCAGGAGCTAGCTGACCTGCGTGGATGGATGCGCGGAGCTCGTCCGCGATCCGCTCGTACGCCTTCGCCACTTGCGCTCACCATCTCGTTTGTCCGACGCGCTCAGCATACGACTCCTAAAGAGGTCTTGACGAGTGAGGGAGTCGTACGTCATAGTCAACTCCTAAAGAGGACCTGATGACAGGATCTCTTTAGGAGTGCGTCCGAAGGAAAGCCCGAGGGGGTGAGTACGAAGGCAGCGCCCGTCCCTTGAGAACTGAAAGGCGTGTGTGAACGAACAACTACTTGTGATCTTTGGCGCCGTCGCAGTCGACGGCGCCGCAGGTGGCGACCGCTCGATGGCTGCGGGTCGCCCTGCTCTCCCGGCCCTGGGTGCCGTGCCCGGCCGGTTCAGCCTTCAGTCCCGAAGGGGGATTGTGATGCGACTTGCGATCGGTGACGTGGTCCGTAATCGCAGCGACATGGAGATCGGGACCGTCGCAGGTCTCGAATTCAAGACCGGACTCGTCGCTATGCGACTGTCCGGCGGGATGACGCGTTTCGCGTCCCCGCGTGACCTGGAGATCGTGCGCCGATGCTCCCAGCCGATGACGACTCGGCACCGCGTAGCGGCCCTGCTCGTCATCGGCATCGCCCTGGTCGCCGCGTACATCGCCGCCCACTCCGTCCAGATCCTGGGCGGAAGCTTGCTGCTGATGTCCATGGCGGCTCTTGGCGCCTACACGATGCTCGACTACGCGTACGCCTGGGTCCTCCGCTGGACCGGCCCCCGACGCTTCAGCGTCTGAAGTATTTCTCTGCTTCCCCGCCGGCGGCGGTGGCCGACGGGTCACATCAGCCCACCGCCTCGGCTCTCCCATCCCATCCCGGACTCAGGAGAGTTCCATGCGTACGTACATTGGCCATCAGGAGGCCGTGAGCACCGCGGAGTTCGAGGAACTGGCCTACGAGATCGAGATGCCCGACGGCTTCCGTGCGCTGTTCCTCGGCGAACGCGACGAGACGCGCATGCAGCGCGCGGCCCGCGAGCAGGCGGCCCGCGAGGTGCTCGCGGAACTCATCCAGGCGGGCCGGAGCGACGCCATCGAGTGGCTGAACGCGCAGTACGCGGCTCAGCTCCTCTGCGCGGCGGCCCTGCGGGACTGGGCCACCGGTGATGTGCGCGCGAGCCGGGTACAGAAGGCGGCCTAGGCATGCCGAACCTTCCTTGGGGTGGCAACACCCTGCACCTATTCGCTTTGGCCCTTGCCGCCTGGGTGATGTGGTGGGCTCTCCGCGGTGTGCGGCGTATCGGACGCCGGGGGACACCCGCCGTCTGGGTCGCCGCGCTCGCTGCGGTCGGCTGCACCGCGTACAGCGCGGACACATCCTGGCGCTTCGCCGCCAACTACCTGGACATGGGCAGCACAGCAGAACGCGTTGCCATGTTCGCCGCCGCCGAGCTGGCTCTGTTCGCCAACTCGCTGCTCGCGCGGCAGAACCTTCACGGCCCCACCGGAACGCCCGGAGCGCCTGGCGTCCTGGTGTGGGTGATCACCGGCGTCCAGATCATTCCGGCGTACGCCGAGTCCGGCATGGTGGGCGGTACGGTCCGGGCGTTCGTCGGACCGGTCATGGCAGCGATGCTGTGGCACTTGGCCATGGGCATTGAACTTCGGCACCGAAAGCCGGATGCCGAGTCCACCGGAGTCGCCGCGGTGCTCGGCCGCGAGTTCCGCGAACGGATTCTCTCCCGCCTCGGCATCGCCGAGCGGAACAGGGATGCGGCACGGATCACGCGGGACCGAGCGACGGTCCGCGCGGTCGCCCTGGCCGCCCGACTCGCAGCGATGACGCCCGCTCAGCGTGGCAAGCGGCGTGGTCGGCGCATCGCTCGACAACTGTCGGTGGCGGTGGCCCGTGCGTCGGTCGGCAGCGACCGCGAACAGCGGCGAAGGCTGCTGGACCAACTTGCCGCCCGGCGGCATGCGGCAAGCCTGGCCACCGTCGAACTCCCTTCGCCGTGGGACGACGAGTCCGGCGTGGACGCCGCTGCCTCCGCGCTGGCAGCACAGACGCGAGATCAGATGCGGCAGGCCACCGGAGAGATCCGGACTCTGGCCAAGCCGGGGCTGCTCTTCGCCGATGTCTCGCCGGCTCATGCGGTGGACACCGTGGACCGTTCACCTGAACACCGCCCGCCGTGTCCACCGGACTCAGAGGGAGACGCGGAGCCCCGGAGGCTGAGCACCGAGGAAGCAAGACAAGTCATCGAGGCGGGGTGGGCCGGTGGCCTCACGGTCCGTGCCACCGCAGAGCGAGCCACCCGCGCCGCCAGCTACGTACACGACGTGTTCGTGAGATTGGAGCGCGAACGAGGCCCCCGTCCGGTCCCCGGACAGCTCGTCCTGGCGAACGGCCATGACGGCTCCGGGCCGGACACCGGCCGCACAGAGGGCGCCTGACAACCGCGTCGTGCCCTGCGTTCCCCTTCGCTGACGCCCGGCCGCTGCTTTGGCCGGTAGGGCCGGGCGTCAGCTTCCCCTCCCTGATTCGGAAGGAAGTGTCAGTGAAACACGAGGACCACGAAGAGCCCGGAAGGGACCCGGAGCGTGAACTCTTCGAGCGCCTGGAGAAGGAGATGGGTCCCGGAAAAGAAGCGCCGGAACCCACGGGAACTGAGCGCGAATCCGGCTCGGCACTCGACCTCGACAAGGGGCGGCCGGACCGGAACCGCGAGGCTGAGCACGTCGTCGCGGAGCCGGCGGGCGATGACGACCCGGACGAGACCATCATGGTCGACCGCCCCGGCGGCCCGTCGGGTCCTGGCCTCATGGAGCGGATGCGCGGTTCCAAGCGCCGTCCCGTCATCCCGGCGTGGGCGCGTTCCTCCAGCGAGTTCAAAGCCGCGGGTAAGGGCGTCGCCGATCACGCGTGGCACGTCGCGGCGTACCACGCGGTGCGCACGCCCTGGTACACGATGCGGCTCACGCTGCAAGCGCCGCGCGGAACGGTGCGACTCATCAGCGGCTCGGCCCGATGGGTGACGGACGCCGAAGGGATTCCGCTCCGTGTCGACGCGGCCGACCGCGCCGACGTCGGCGACTATCTGAAGCTCTCGCGGCAGCGGGACCGCCGGGTGTGCTGGCGAACTCTCGTCGCCGTGGTGACTTCCATCGTCGGTGTGACGACGGCGGCAGCCACGTATGTGCTCGCTCCGACCTGGCTACAGGTGCTGTCGGGGGCGGCGGTCACGTTGGCGTTGGGCTGGCTCGGCCAACGGGCCGACGACCCCGTTATCCACAGGGCTGTGGAGATCCCTAAGGCGACGAAACTCACGAGCGACGTCGTGCTCCGAGCGCTCGGGGCTGTGGGAATCACGGCGATCAATCAGGCGCAGTCCAAGGGACACGCCGGGTTCGAATTCACCGCTCCGATCACCCGAGACGGCCCCGGCTGGCGCGCGGAGGGCAACCTGCCCTACGGCGTCACGGTCACTGACATCATCGACCGGCGCGAGCGCCTGGCTTCCGGTCTGCGCCGTCCGCTGGGTTGCGTATGGCCCGAAGCGGTGCCCGACGAACACACCGGGCGCTTGGTCCTGTGGGTCGGAGACCAGGACATGGCCACCGTGAAGAAGCCGGCATGGCCGCTGGCTGAGAAGGGGTCCGTGGACCTCTTCAAGCCGGTCGCCTTCGGCACCGATCAGCGGGGCCGGTGGGTCGAGATCACGCTCATGTACATCGCCGCTGTGATCGGCGCGATCCCTCGCATGGGCAAGACCTTCCTTCTGCGTCTTCTCCTGCTCATCGCCGCGCTGGACGTACGGGCCGAACTCCACACCTACGACCTCAAGGGCACAGGGGACCTCGACCCTGTCGGCGACGCCGTCTCCCACCGCCACAGGGCAGGTGAGGACGACGAGGACATCGCGTACGCGCTGTCCGACATGCGTGAGCTGAAGGAGGAGCTGCGGAGGCGGGCGAAGACGATTCGCTCTCTGCCGCGAGACATCTGCCCGGAGTCCAAGGTCACCTCCGCCCTCGCGGACAGGAAGTCCCTCGGACTGCATCCGATCATCGTCGGCGTCGACGAGTGCCAGAAGTGGTTCGAGCATCCCGAGTACGGCAAGGAACTGGAGCAGATCTGCACGGACCTGGTGAAGCGCGGCCCGGCCACCGGCATCGTGCTTCTGCTGGCCACACAGCGCCCTGACGCCAAGTCACTGCCCACCGGCATCTCCGCCAACGCGTCGGCCCGGTTCTGCCTCAAGGTGATGGGCCAACTGGAGAACGATATGGTGCTGGGCACCTCGTCGTACCGGCGGGGGGTACGGGCGACGATGTTCTCGTGGGCGGACAAGGGCATCCACTACTTCATGGGTGAAGGCGCGGACGCCCGGATCGTCGCGGCCTCCAACATCGACGCGCCCACCGCCGAGGTGATCGCCCGGCGAGCCCGCAAGCTGCGCGAAGCCGCCGGGACCTTGTCCGGCTACGCATCAGGCGTCGAGCCGGAAACCGACCCGGCCGCCTCGTACGACCTACTGGCCGACCTGGTCATCGCTGTTCCCGCCGAGAAGCCCAAGGTGTGGAACGAACTGGTCGTCGCTCGGCTTGAGGAACTGCGTCCCGACGTCTACGCCGGCTGGACTCCGGAACAGCTCACGGCGGCGGTGAAGCCGTACGGCATCCGCACGGGCCAGGTCTGGGGCACGACCGAGGACGGCAAGGGCGCCAATCGCCGCGGTATCAAGCGCGCCGACCTACTCAAGGCGATTGCTCAACGTGACGGAAACGCCGACTCGGCATAGCCGCGGACCCCGCTGGACCTAGCGGGACTGCCTGCTAGGTCTAGCACTCCCGCTAGCGGCCCGTACCGCCTCTGAGCTGCCTTCTAGCCTCTAGCGACCCGTCTCGGGACCGCTCCGATTCCTGCCCTGAGGGGGATTTTCATGCCTGCCTGGCTCTCGTATCTACCGGGCCTCGCGCTCGTCACTCTCTGCTATGTAGCCCTCTGTGCGGCATCTCCGTTCGGTGCCTGCCGCAAGTGCAGGGGCTGGGGCGCTCAGGTCAAGACCGGGCGCTTCACCGGCCAGTTGAAGCGCGGACGGTCGTGCCGTCGCTGCCAGGGATACGGCAGCCGCCTGCGCCTGGGCCGCCGTATCTACAACTTCGTTGCCCGCACTCGTCGCGAAGGCACCCGCTGATCTTCGCCGAGAAGGAGGTTCCACCCGTGATCTTCTCCGTCTCCGCCCTGGCGCTGTCCGGCATCTTCCTGTTCGTGCTCCTGCGCTACAAGGCGCTGGGTGCCGTCTCGGCCGTCGTTGCTCTGCTCTTCGGCTTCTACCTCGCGCGGAGCGACGCCGCCTCTTCCATCGACCAGATCATGTCCGCCATCCGGGACACGCTGAACAACTGGTAGCGGTGGCATTGCCCGCTCCAGTCCCCCGGCCGGCTCCTGACGTCCTCCGTGAAATGGAGATTCCCATGTCCGCGCAGACTCCTGCTCCCCACCCGCACATCTCGCTCATGGCCGCCGGAGAAATCCGCGACGCCTTCACCGCCATTGAGGAAGGCAAGGGCCCTGCCGCCATCGCCGCCCTCATGGCGATCGACTCCCACTCCTGGCAGGCGATCGAGCAGCGGCTCACCGCGATCGTGGGCAGCGACCTCCGCACCCTTCTGCTGGCCGCCGCCGACAACAGCGCCGATCGCCAGCATCTGGTCTGACGGATCCCCATGCGGCCCCGACCTTCCAGAAGCCGGGGCCGTGTGGAGGACTGGAAAGCCCGGCCCGCGCTCCCCTCTCCGAAGGATGCCCATGCCCAACTCCACCGTCGCGTGGTTCCACAGCCTCTCCGACAGCGTCGCCTCGCTCGGCATCGCTGCCCGTGAACTCAGGGCCGCCCGCCAGGGTGCCCAGCTCATTTCCTGGCACATCGACCCGATGCGGCTGCTCTCCGTCGACGGCGCGGTGAGTGTGCCGGGTCGGCACTATGTCCGCCCGCACGACCACGCGATTTCGAAACTCTCCGACCTGTACTCCGCGCTGGAAATCTCCACGAAGGCCCTGTACAAGAACACCGCGCTGGCCTACGCCTACGGCACAGCTCAAGCCGTGGTGGCAGTGCTCAACAGCGAACGTCCGACGCACGTCCAACTGGAACGACGCGACGACGGTTACGTGCCTGCGGCCGTCATGCTCCCCGATCTCCAGGGGGCCCTCGGCCAGTGGGCCGGAAGCCAGGAAATGGCTCTGCTCCGCAACAAGGTCATCGACGGGGAGCGCGCAACCGCTCTGGTTGACGAGTACTCGTTCTACGAGGATCTGGCCGACTACGAGTGCATCGAGATGGCCGAAGCCTCCGCGACCGCCGAGGGTCTCGCGGACAGCGCGTACGTCTACGGGGTGGCAGCGGAGAGCGCTCTGCACTTCCTGCTGATCACCGCCCGCACGAGCGACATCTGAGTTCGCCCGGAGCAGCGGCCGACGGGTCAACGAAGCCCGCTGCTCCGGTTCCTCCCATCCCATCCAAAGAGAAACAGGAGGTGCCCTAAGGATGCACCACATTCCACCTGGCTCGCTGCCCTTTGCCGCTCTCGCGGCGGCCGAGCGCGGCTGGCGCGTCTTTCCCCTTGTCCACGGCGCCAAGCGTCCCGCCATCCGCTCGTGGGAAGAGCGCGCCACGGCAGAACCCAACCGCATCTCCCGTTGCTGGTCCACCGGGGACTACAACCTCGGCGTCGCCACCGGACCCTCACGTCTGCTCGTCGTCGACCTGGACGTACCCAAGCACGACCAGGACGTCCCGCCCGCCGGGACGCCTGCGGGTGTAGCCGACGGTGCGGACGCCCTGGCCCTGCTCGCCGAGCGGCACGGTCGGCTCGCCCCCGCGGATACCTACACGGTCCGCACGGCGAGCGGTGGTACTCACCTCTACTTCGTGGCCCCCGACGACGTGGAGCTTCGCAATTCCGCCGGGTCTCTCGGCTGGAAGATCGACACCCGCGCGAACGGCGGTTACGTCGTGGGAACCGGCAGCGTGGTAGGCGATCGTCAGTACACCGTGGTGCGGGAGACTGCCCCGGCGCCGCTGCCGGAATGGCTGACCAAGCTCCTCGTACCGGCGCCCCTCCCGCCGCAGCGACTCGTGACCGTGCCTCTCGTCGCTCATGATCGGCGCAGTGCGTACCTCCGCGCCGCCGTCGAGGGCGAGCTGCGGCGCGTGAGCGCGGCCCCTCAGGGCCACCGTAACGACGCCCTCTATCAGGCGTCGGTGGCCCTCGGCCAGCTCGTCGCCGGCGGGGAGCTCAGCGGAGCCGACGTGACCGGGTGGCTCACCGACGCTGCTGTAGGCAACTCCCTGACCGACGTCGAGGCGCGGGGCACGATCGCCTCCGGCCTGCGAGCCGGAGCCAAGAGGCCGCGGAATGTCGGACGGAGGGCGGCATGAGGCTCGGCATCCAGGACACATACCTCGGCTTCCGCGAACTGGTCCACGATCAGGGCTGCCGTCGCCCCGCATGGACGGTGGACATCCGCGAGGACGACGCCTATCGGACGACGTACACAGGGGCGACTGAGCGGCACTCGTGCCGGAACGAGGACTGCGACCACAGCGACATCTACCCCCGCACGACCGTGCGCGTGATCTGCCTGTCCTGCCGGATCGCGTACGTCATCAGTGGTGAGGGAGCCGACTGCCGTCACACGACCACCAGGACGACGGGCATCGGCCAGACACCGCGCAAGGTCGCGGGTGTGTTCCTGTGGCCGGGGGAACCGTGGCTCGACGAGGAGCCGCGCGACTGGCTCGTCACCCGCGAGAAGCCCGTACGGGTGCGGACGATGGACGTGATCGGCGAGATCCATGAGCGGCGCGGCCCGCGGGGCGGCAAGCAGTTCACGGCCGCCGCTCTGCCGTCGCCCAGCGGTCCGTACGGCATCGGCACCGTCCGCTGGGAGCGCGTACAGGAGGGCTTCACGTCGGTCTCCGCAGCCACGAAGTGGATCGTCGCACAGGCTCCCGACGGCGGTGAGGCCACGTGAGCGACGAACCGTACGACATGCCCCACCTGTACTCCGTGCGTCCGTCGGCGGAGCCGCAGGCGATCCAGCCCGCACAGCAGCGCATCCGTACCGCCTGGACCGCCGACGAGCTGATGAGCATGGAGTTCCCAGAGCCCAAGTGGGCCGTACCCGGGCTCATCTCCGAGGGGGTCAACCTCCTCGCCGGTCCGCCGAAGGTCGGGAAGTCCTGGCTTGCCTTCGGCCTGGCGCTCTCGGTCGCGGCCGGGGGCACGGCGATGGACAGCGTTCCCGTTGAGGGCGGACCGGTGCTGTACCTCGCTCTGGAGGACACGCCGCGCCGTCTCCAGACGCGTATGCGCAAGATCCTCGGCGGCGACCCCGCCCCTGCCTCACTGACGCTGGCCACCTCGTGCCCCCCGCTGCCGCAGGGCGGGAACGAGGCCATCGCCCAGTGGTGCGAGCGCAACCCGGCGGCCCGCATGGTCGTGATCGACGTGTTCGCGAAGATGCGGGGCAACTCCGCGCCCGGTGCCTCCGCGTATGACGCGGACTACGCGGCCGTCGGTCATGCAAAGCGCATCGCGGATCACTACGGAATTGCCGTGGTCCTGGTGCATCACGTCCGCAAGGCCGGATCGGACGACTTCCTCGCGGAGGTCTCCGGTACGAACGGTCTCGCCGGCGCCGCCGATGCCACGCTCGTACTGAAGCGCTCGCGAGGCCAGGCCGACGGCGTACTCCACGTCACCGGCCGCGACGTCGACGAAGCCGAGTACGCCCTCCGCTTCTACGCGGAGGTCGGCGCCTGGCAGCTCCTCGAAGGCCCCGCCGCCGACCACACGATCGGTGACAGTCGGGCCACGATCCTGCGCTACGTCCGCGAACATCCCGGCGCCAAACCCAAGCAGATCGCCGAGGGGACCGGCCTTCCACCTGACCTCGTGCGGCAGACCTGCTCACGTATGGCCAAGGATGTCCAGCTCACCAGGAAGGACGGGGGCTACGTCGCCCCCGGCAAGATCGGGGGACAGGCATGACGAGTCACAGCCGTCACAGTGTCACCGCGGTCACTCTGCCTCACCTCTTCCGGCCGGCAGAGGTGGCGCAGGCCCTCGGCTGTTCCGAGTGGTGGGTGAAGGAGCAGGCTCGGCAGGGGAATATCCCGTTCACCAGGCCGGGCGGGGCGTACCGCTTCACCGCTGAACACGTCGCGGAGATCGTCCGTCTCTTCGAGGTGCGGCCGACGAGGCCCCTGAACGAGCCCGAGGTCACTCCGATTCGACGGCCTTCCCGCGATCGCGGCCATGTCACCCCACCCGACACCCGGCTCGTGGCCCGGCCGCCGCGCCGGACGCGGCAGTCACAGCGACTGGCCGCCGCCTCATAAAGAAGGAGGGAAGAGAGACATGGGGTACGCAGAGAAGCGCGGTGACTACTACCGCGGCCGGTACAAGATTGAGCCCGGCAAGTACGGCACGGTGAAGGACCCACAGGGCCGAGTCATCAAGTTCCGCACCAAGCTCAAGGCCAAGCAGGCTGCGGACGCGGAAGAGTCCAAGATCAGGGAGAAGGGATGGAAGGACCCGGCGCTCGGCCTGGAGACCTTCGGCGAGTACGCGAGCCGGTGGTACGCGGATCAGGAACTCGCCTCCACCACGATGCAGAACTACCGCCGCGACATCGAGGTGCACCTTCTCCCCGAGTTCGGTGACCGCCCACTCAAGTCCATCACCTCCAGTGACGTGAAGGCGTGGGAGAAGAAGGAGAAGGAGGCCGGATACGAGGAGTCCAGCATCAGGACGTATCGCGCTCGGCTGCATCTCGTCTTCACCGACGCCATGGAAGAGGGCCTCATCGACGCCAATCCGGCGGCCCGGCGCCGGGGGCGGGGCAAACGAGCGGGCCGCGTCAGTCACCGGGGTCCGGAGAAGGTGTTCACCTCCCCTTTGGGGATCCTGCTTGTGGCGGAGCGCCTCGCAGTGCTCTCAGGGCGGGACGACGAGTTCGTCGCGGGTGTCCTCAAGGGATATACGGGAATGCGCTGGGGCGAGATCGTCGGCCTGGAGATCGAATTCGTTCGGCCCAAGTCCGTACGCGTCGAGTGGCAACTCGCCGAACTGGACACCGGGGAACTGGAACGCTGCCCTCCCAAGGATGACAGCTACCGCACCATCGATTTGCCCCCCTGGTTGTCCGCCCTGCTCTTCGAGTACATCGCGCGGACGCGGCCGAAGCCGTGCACCTGTCACGGCATGACGTACGTCTTCAGCAGCTACGGCACGGTCCGTCGGTGGGGCAGTGGCGGAAGGCCGACGGTGAAGGACGTCGCGAAGCTGGCGCGCGTCAGCACGGGAACCGTGTCGAATGTGCTGCACCGACCCGAAGCGGTTGCCGAGGAGACCCGGCTCCGGGTCTCCTCGGCCATCGCCGATCTCGACTACCTTCGTGGCCGGACGCCCGACGAGACAGCGGCGCACTGGCGGCGGAAGGGATTCGGATCCCGTCTCTTCCACCCAGCGGCGAACGGCTCTTACGAGGCAGTCGGCGAACGGCCGGCCAAGCCCGTACCGATCATGGCTGAGACCTGGCCCGGCGTTCTGGCCCAGGGACGCGGTGCCGATCAGAGGGCGACGGCCTGTTGGGTGCCGATCGCCCAGGGGCTCACGCCGCACGGCCTGCGGCACTCGCACAGTACGCACATGGAGGACCTGCGGACGGAGAAGGTTCTCGCGGACGAGCGGATGGGTCACATCGACGGAACGGTCTCCGCCCGGTACAAGCATGTGACGGAGGAGATGCGCGGACGGCTGATGGCGGGGCTCACACGGAACTGGCTCGCTGCGCTCGACGCTCGTGCGGCGATGAGTCCGGGATCATCGGTCGCTGTGCTCGACAGGCTGCTCAAGGCACGCGCGGCGGAGATCATCTCCCAGGATTCTCCCAGATGATCAGTTGAGCAGGGGAGAAAGCGCCTCTGAACTGCGGAATCTCCTGTCGGAGTTGGTTAGAGCGCATCCCTGATAAGGATGAGGCCACAGGTTCAAATCCTGTTAGCCCCACAGCATCAAACAGCAGGTCAGAAGCCCTGTAGGCCCTCGGGATCTACAGGGCTTCTACATGTGTTGATCTTGATACCCCACTACTACCCCGTAACATCGAACGAGTCGTGCATCTTTCATGTACTTCGGCCTACAGCCTGTAGAAGCAGTGTCGCACTGGGTACAGTGTTCTGCGGGGAGACGGGTGTGATCCGGCCCGTCTGATGCGCTACCCCTCGACAGCCTGGCGTGGACTGTCGGGAGGCTGTCCCGCCAGAACGACGCCCCCC
>NZ_JBSGUP010000081.1:0-19059 GCF_053607985.1 Streptomyces sp. NPDC055078 | reverse complement strand
GGCGATACGGCGCCCGCCCTCGATCGCCGCCAGCGCGTCCAGGGCGGCGCGGGCCGAGTCGGGGTTGGCGTTGTAGGTGTCGTTGAGCAGCGTCGCGCCGCAGGCGAGACCGCGCGGCTCCATGCGCCACTTTGACAGTGAGGCGGTGGCCAGCGCTGCCGTGGCCCCGCCGAGAGGTACGCCGGCCGCCAGCCCCGCGGCCGTGGCAGCCGACGCGTTGAGCGCCTGGTGGGCGCCCACGTGCGGCAGCGCGACGGGAGCCGAGGCGTCGGCGGTCCGCAGGGTGAAGGACGGCCGGCCGAGCCGGTCGAGGGCCAGGCCGAGCGGTCGCACGTCGGCGTGTTCGGCCCGGCCGAAGGTCAGCACCGGACCGTCGGTGAGCGCGCGCATCGCGACCACCCGGGGATCGTCGGCGTTGAGGACGGCGGTGCCGCCGGGCGCCAGCCCTCGTACCAGCTCGCCCTTGGCCCTGGCGATGGCCGCGCGCGATCCGAACTCGCCGAGGTGGGCCTGGCCGACATTGAGGACGACGGCGATGTCGGGCGCGACCAGGCCGGTGAGTTCGGCGATGTCGCCGACGTGGCGTGCGCCCATCTCCAGGACGAGAAACCGGGTGGCCGCGTCGGTGCGCAGCATGGTGAGCGGCACGCCGTACTCGTTGTTGAGCGAGCCGATCGTGGCGATCGTCGGCCCGGCGCCGGAAAGCACGGCCGCCAGCAGGTCCTTGGTGCTGGTCTTGCCCTGGGAGCCGGTCAGAGCGACCACGGTCAGCCCGTCGCGCAGCCGGGCCACGACATGGGCGGCGAGCGCCTGGAGCGCGGCCCGGACGTCCTTGACGACGACGGTGGGCAGGGGCGTGGGCCGGGAGCCGAGCACGGCCACCGCGCCCGCCCGCCCGGCCTGGCCGACGTAGTCGTGGCCGTCGACGTGCTCGCCGGCGAAGGCCACGAAGAGGCCGCCCGGCTCGGCCCGGCGGCCGTCGAGCACGGCCGGCGCGGTCACCGTCACAGCGCCGTCGCCCTCGACCGTCCCCCCGACGACCGCGGCGATCTCACCGAGGCTGAGCGGGATCACGACCGGGCCGCGCGGGGGTCGAGGAGCGGAAGCGGCCGGACAGCGCTGACAGCGCTGACGGGGCCGGCAGGACTGAGGCTGACAGGACCGAGGCTGACGGGTGCTGGTTCGCTGGAGGTCATGCCCTCAGTCATAGGGGGCGCGGTGTTGCCTGCATGTATGCGGCTTTCGATACGCCGACGATACGCACGTGGGCGGACGCGTCGAGGCCGTACGCGTGTGGACCGTCGCCTGGCGAGGACCGAGGACCGAGGACCGAGGACCAGGGACCAGGGACCGAGGGCTGCCGGAGCTGGCGCCGCCGACTGAAGGCGCGGCTGCCTTCCGGCAGGACCAAGGGCGCCGCCCAGCACGTCATGCGCCGTGCCGAGAAGGATTTCGACTCGGGCGACCGGGACCTTGCCGACCGGATGCGGACCGACCGCGGGCTTTGCCGATGCGTCAGGATCCCGGCGCGATCAATGCGCCCAGACTCCCCACCCGACCGGCCCGGAACATATCGTCGGCGTATCGAAATCCACATACGTACCGGCAACACCGCGCCGCCTTGAGTGGAGGCATGTCCTCCAGCGAACCAGTCCGAACCGCGGCCCACCGC
Organism: Streptomyces sp. NPDC055078; assembly: GCF_053607985.1. Classification (NCBI taxonomy): domain Bacteria; kingdom Bacillati; phylum Actinomycetota; class Actinomycetes; order Kitasatosporales; family Streptomycetaceae; genus Streptomyces; species Streptomyces sp. NPDC055078. Next base: position 17,387 of record NZ_JBSGUP010000081.1, on the reverse strand, counting down.
ACCCGATCGCCGACACCCCCGTCCCCCTCCGCCGTCCAGGCGATGGGAATCACCATTTATGGCTGCGGGCAGGACGAGGCCGTTCTGTTCCGGGAGCTGGCGCCCGGCTTCGGTGTCATGCCCACCATCACATCGGCGGCGGTTTCCGAAGCCAATGCTGAACTGGCCGCCGGAAACCGGTGCATCAGCGTCAGCCATAAAACCCGGATCACGAAGCCAGCTCTTCTTGCCCTCAGCCGAGCCGGCGTAGCGTACATCTCCACCAGGAGCATCGGCTACAACCACATCGACGTGGAGTACGCGGAACGTGTCGGCATCTCCGTGGGGAATGTCGCCTACTCGCCCGACAGTGTGGCCGACTACACGCTCATGCTCATGCTGATGGCGATACGGAACGCGAAATCGACTGTCCGGCGCGTGGGCATGCACGATTACAGGCTGAACGATGCGCGCGGGAAGGAACTGCGCGACCTCACCATCGGGGTGATCGGGACCGGACGTATCGGCACTGCGGTCGTGGACCGGCTGCAGGGCTTCGGCTGTCGAATACTGGCCCATGACAACAGCCCCAAGACCGCTGTCGATTACGTTCCCCTCGATGAGTTGCTGAAGCTGAGCGACATCGTCACGCTCCATGCGCCGCTCAACGCGGATACGCACCATCTCCTCAATCGTCAACGTATCGAGCAGATGAAGCACGGCGCGTTCGTCATCAATACCGGACGCGGTCCGCTGATCGACACCGAGGCCCTTGTTCCGGCCTTGGAGAGCGGCAGATTGGGCGGTGCGGCGCTCGATGTCATCGAAGGGGAGGAAGGAATCTTCTATGCCGACCGCAGAAACACACCCATCGAGAGCAAGCCGCTGCTGCGGCTGCAACGGCTGCCGAACGTGCTCATCAGTCCGCACACCGCCTATTACACCGACCACGCCCTGAGCGACACGGTCAAGAACTCCATCACCAACTGCCTGACATTCGAAAGCAGGAATCAGCATGGCTAGGCTGAAGGTCGGAATCCTCTTCGGCGGCTGCTCCGAAGAACACCCCGTCTCCGTCAAGTCCGCCCGGGAGGTCGCACGAAACCTCGACACCGAGAAGTATGAACCGTTCTATATCGGGGTGACACAGAGCGGAGTCTGGAAGCTCTGCGACGGCCCCGACCCGAACTGGGAGAACGGCGGCTCGCGTCCGGTTGTGCTGTCACCGGACCGGAGCGTCCACGGGTTGCTCGTTCTGGAGCAGGGGCGATACGGAACGGTCCGGCTGGACGTCGTGCTGCCCGTGCTGCACGGCAAGCTCGGTGAGGACGGTGCGATACAGGGCTTGCTGGAACTCTCCGGCATCCCCTACGTCGGCTGCGATGTCCAGAGTTCTGCTCTGTGCATGGACAAATCCCTTGCCTACCTCGTCGCCAGAAGCGCGGGAATCGCCACGCCGAATTTCTGGACCGTCACGGCGGACGAAAAAATCGATCCCGACCGGTTCACCTACCCCGTCTTCGTGAAGCCGGCCCGTTCGGGGTCGTCCTTCGGCGTCAGCAAGGTATCCCAACCAGAGGAGCTGCTGCCTGCGGTGGTCACCGCAGGACAGTACGACGCGAAGGTGCTGATCGAAGAGGCTGTCATCGGCAGCGAGATCGGGTGCGCCATCCTGGGGAACGATGATCTGGTCGCGGGTGAGGTGGATCGGATCGATCTCTCGCACGGCTTCTTCAAAATCCATCAGGAGGAAAATCCCGAAAGCGGCTCCGAGAACTCCACAGCGATCGTGCCCGCCGACATTCCGGCCGAGTCGCGATCACTCGTTCTGGAGACAGCGAAGGCCATATACCGCGCCTTCGGGTGCAGGGGACTTGCGCGGGTGGACATGTTCCTCAGGGAGGATGGCGAAGTAGTGCTCAACGAGGTCAACACGCTGCCCGGTCTGACCTCGTACAGCCGTTATCCGAGGATGATGGCGGCCGCGGGACTGCCGCTTGCCGAAGTGATCGACCGGGTAGTGTCGCTGGCCTTGACGGAGCACAGCCGATGAAGGAAGACTTCGTCTTCGTGGACGAGCTTGTGCCCGGAATACGCTGGGATGCCAAGTACGCCACCTGGGACAACTTCACCGGCAAACCGGTGGATGGATACCTGGCAAATCGAATCGTCGGCACAAGGGCGTTGTGCGCCGCTCTGGAAAGGGCGCAAGGAAAGGCCGAGTCCCTCGGCTTCGGCCTGCTCCTCTGGGACGGCTACCGCCCGCAGCGCGCCGTGGACTGCTTTCTGCGCTGGGCAGAGCAGCCCGAGGACGGCCGGACGAAGCAGCGGCACTACCCGAATATCGACAGAGCCGAGATGTTCGACCGGGGGTACGTGGCCACCGAGTCGAGCCACAGCCGGGGGAGCACCGTTGACCTGACGCTGTATCACCTGGCTACCGGTGAACTCGCTCCCATGGGCGGTGACCATGACCTGATGGATTCCCTCTCACATCATGGTGCACAAGGGGTCACGCAAGTCGAAGCGGCAAACCGTCAGTATCTGTGCTCCATCATGGATGACTGCGGTTTCAGCTCATACGACTGGGAGTGGTGGCATTACACGCTGAAATCCGAGCCCTATCCTGACAGCTATTTCGACTTTCCCATCACCTAGTCGACGGTGGGGCGATTCCCTGTGGTCGTCATCGGCGTCATCGGCTACCTACAGATGCTGATCCAGCGATGGGCCGGACAGCAGTTGTTCGGTCCAGATGCACTTGCCTTCGGCGGTGTGGCGTGCTCCCCAGCGGTGGGAGACGGCGGCGACGAGCTGGAGTCCCCGGCCGCCCTCGTCGGTGTCGGCCGCACGGCGGATCCGGGGTGTGGTCGGGCTGCCGTCGGACACCTCGCACACCAGTGTCTGACCGCGCAGCAGTCGCAACCGCATGGGCCCCTTCGCATGCCGGACCGCGTTTCCGACCAACTCGCTGGCGAGCAGTTCGGTGGTCATGGTGAGTTCTTCGAGATGCCACCGCGCGAGCTGGTCCCGGACGTGGTGACGCGCCTCGCCCGCGGCGACGGGGTGCTCGGGCAGCGGCCAGGAGGCGATGTCCCCGGGGCCCAGACCGTGCATCCGGACGATCAGCAGGGCGGCGTCGTCGAGCGTCCGCTGCCGGGCGGGCAGCAGGTCGGCGGTCACCACATCACACAGCCGGTCGATCTCCGCCTGGGTGGTCCGGGCCGGCGCGGAGGTGAGGGCCCGGGCGAGGCGGGCCATGCCGAGATTGATGTCGCGCGTACGGGACTCGACCAGGCCGTCGGTGTACAGCACGAGCAGGCTGCCCTCGGCCATGGTGGTCTCGACCGTGTCGAAGGGCGGGGTGGCGGCGCCGAGCGGTGGGTCGCCGGCCAGCTCGGGGAAGCGGACGGTCCCATCCGGTTCGACGATGGCGGGTGGTGGGTGGCCGGCGCTGGCGAGGACGCAGACGCGGGTGGTGGGGTCGTACACGGCGTACAAGCAGGTGGCGTAGAAGTCGTCACCGAGGTCGCTGACGAGGTCATTGAGGTGTGCGAGGAGTTCACCGGGCGGCAGTTCGAGGTCGGCGAGGGTGTGGACGGCGGTGCGCAGCCGTCCCATGGTGGCGGCCTCGGCGAGACCGTGGCCCATGACGTCGCCGATGACGAGGGCCACCCGGGCGGCGGACAGCGGGATCACGTCGTACCAGTCGCCGCCGACCTCACCGCCATCGCTGACCGGCAGAAAGCGGGCGGCGACGGTGACCGCGAGGAGATTGGGCAGCGCACGGGGGAGCATGCCGCGCTGTAGTTCCTGGGCGCGGGTGTGCTCGGCGTCGTACAGCCTGGCCCGCGCGAACGCCTGGGCGATCAGCCCGCTCAGCGCGGTGAACAGGGTGCGTTCCTCACCGGTGAGGTGGCGGGGCCGGTCGAAGGAGATGACGCAACAGCCGATGATCTCGCCGGAGGCGATCAGCGGCAGGAACGCCCAGGCGCCCTTGGCCGCCGCGGCGGGATAGCCCGCGTTCTCCGGGTACCGCTCGATGAACTCCTCCGGGGAGGAGATGAACCTCGGGCTGCGGCTGCCGAGCGCGTCGGCGACCGGCGACACATCCGCGAGGCGTTGCCCGGCGATCCGGTCGAGGAAGGTCCCCGAGTATCCGACCGACCCCACGACGTGCAGCCGTTCGCCCTCGATGGACTGGACGACCAGCCCCGCGGCGCCGAACGGCGGCAGCACATGATCGGCGACCGCGCGCACGACGTCCCGTACGGTGAGCGCCTGGGCGAGGGCCCTGGTCAGCACCCCGATGCGCGCGGCGCGTTCGGCGGCGGCACTCTCGGCACGGACGCGCTCGGCGTCGTGCCTGCGCTGCTCGGTCACATCGGTGAAGTAGACCGTCAGGCCACCGGGCACCGGGACGATCCTCATGTGGTACCAGCGCCGGGTGTCGGGCAGTTGGATGTCGAAGCCGATGGGTGTGCCGGCGGCGACGGCCTGCCTGGCCTGTTCCTCCAGGGCGAGTGCGCCGATCTCGGGAACGGCGTCCCACAGTACGGTGCCGACCAGTTGCCCCGCGGTGCCGAAGAAGCGCTCCGCCTGGACATTGGCGTAGGTGATCCGCCAGTCGGCGTCGACGGCGAAGAACCCGTCACTCATGTGCTTCAGTGCCCGGCCGACCGAGTCCCGTTCCATCCGGGTCCGGGTGGTGTCCCACGCGGTGCCGGTCATCCGGGCGGGCTCGCCGTCCTCCCCCGCGGTGACCTGCCCACGGGCTTCGATCCAGCTGATGCGGCCGTCCGGGTGGCGCAGCCGGTACTCGACACTGGCGACGCCCAGTTCCGGGATCACTTTGTTGAGTTCGGCGAGCACCCCGGGCAGATCGTCGGGATGGATCAGCTCCGACCAGGTCTCGATCCGGCCGTCGAAGGTGTCCCGGTCCCAGCCGAACGCCGCCAGCATCGCCTCGTCGCAGCGCAGTTCCCCGGTGCGTACGTCCCAGTCCCAGACGCCGACCTTGACCTCCCGCATGGCCTGCTCGACCCGGGAGTCGGACGGCTCCTGCCACCAGGCGGGGGCCAGCGTGCCCCGGGTGGGCGGCGACCGCCGCAGCCGCGCCGCGGCCCGGCCGGCCAGCACCTCAAGGAATGCCCGCTTCTCCGGGTCCGGCTCTCCGGACGTCGCCAGCAGGACGGACAGCGCGCCCAGCGGCCCGTCCGGACCGACCAGGGGGACGGCCGCCAGCCCGGTCCCCTCGGGGACGGTCCTCGGCCGCTCGTCGGACCCGGGCCGCTCCTCGGAACCGGCCGGCCGCTCCTCCGGCCCGTCCGGCGGTACGGCCGGGCCGGGAGCGGTCACCGGGGCCGCCGTGCCGGTGGTTGCCGTATCGGTGGCCGCCGTGTGGGTGGTTGCCGCGTCCGGGTCCGCCCTGTCCGGATCCGCCATGTCCGGGTCCGCCGTGTCCGTGGTCGGCGGAACCCAGACGAACGCGCCGGAGCGCACAGCCAGCGCGGGGGCCACGTCCTCGTCCCACCCCAGATCCTCCCAGGCCGCCGCGAGGGGGCGGGGGAGCCCATTGGCCACATCCAGCCGCAGTCTGCGGTCCGGCGCGCGCACCAGATGCACCATGCCACCCAGTCCACCGAGGTCGGCCACCGCCTGGTGCAGCACGAGCCGGAGCGCCTCCGTCCCGGTCAGGCCCTCGGCTGCCTTCAGCAGGCCAAGACGGGTCTCCCGCACCTGCCGCGACGAGGAAGCCGGAGCTTGAGCGCCCTGGTCTGCCATAGCCGCTCCCTCACCTGCTACCTTGCGGTAATTCTATCATTTATGGTGAAATGTAAAGTTTCTCCCAAAGGTCAGGCCGCAAGGGTCAGGCCGTAGAGTTCAGGCGGCAGAGTTCAGGCCCAAAGGCCAGACGGCGCCCAGCGCCGCAGCGCGCGGAGGTAGCCGGCGGACCGGGCCCCCATCGGCGACCTCACGTCATGAACCCGTCGCGCGGACCCCGGCCCGTGGCTCACAGGACAGGGACTCACAGCACAAAGGACGCGGTCACCGGCAGATGGTCGCTTCCGGTGGCGGGCAGGGTCCCCGCGGAGACCGGCCGGATGCCGCGCGCGAGGATGTGGTCGATGCGGGCCAGCGGGAGCCGGGCGGGCCAGCTGAAGCCGAATCCGGCTCCCGCCACCTCCTGTGCGGACGTCATTCCGCGCAGGAGGGGGGCCAGCCCCCGGTCGTGCGGTGTGCCGTTGAAGTCCCCGACGACGAGGGTCTTCGCCGAGGAGTCCCGGTTGACGGCGTCGGTGAGCAGGCGGGCCGCGGCGTTGCGGCGGTCGGTGGTGAAGCCGGAATCCGCGGTGACCCGAACCGATGCCAGATGGGCCACGAAGACGGTGACGGGGCCTTTGGGCGTGGTGAGTGTGGCGCGCAGGGCCCGCGGCCACGGCATGATGTCCACGGGTTCGGCCCCGGTCATCTCGTACGTACTCCACAGGCCCACTCCGCCCTGGACCGTGTGGTGCCGGTAGCGGGCGGGAAGGGCCCGCTGGAACTCCTCACGTGCCGTGGGGGAGAGTTCCTGGACCGCGATCATCTGGGCGCCTGTCTCCGCGAGTTCGCGGGCCGTACCCCCGGGGTCGGGGTTGTCCGCGCCGATGTTGTGGCTGACCACGGTCAGCTCACCGCCCGGGTTCCTCTTGTCGGTGAGGGAGCCGCCGAACTGGGCGAGCCAGGCCAGTACGGGGAGGAGTACGGCGATGAGGGCGAGCGGCGAGCGGCGCACCAGCGCGAGCAGGAACAACGGCGGGACCGCCAGCGCCGACCAGGGCAGGAACGTTTCGATGAGGCTGCCCGGGTTGCCTGCGCTGTTGGGCGCGAGAGGGTGGGCGAGCAGGGCCGCCGCGTACAGGACGCTCGCCGCGGCGACCCATCTGCCCCTGCGCCAGTCGATCCTCCGCCGTACGCCACCGCCCGTCCGGTCTTCCGCGCGGTCACCGGTGGCGGGGAGCAGCTCCTCCGTGGTCATCGCCGGCCGGTCCGCTGTGCCGCGGCGACGAGCCGTTCCGTGGCGGCGAAGACGGCCTGGAGCCCCTGGGCGGGCGTGGTGTTCGGCCTCTGGTGCAGAACGACCCCGAGGACCGGTCCCGCCTTCGCACCGCGCCCGTTCGTGGCGGCCCACATCAGGGCTCCGCCGGCCGGGGTGCTCGATCCGGTCTTGCCGCCGATGACGCCGGAGGTGCCGAGCAGCTTGTTGGTGTTGGCGATGGTGCCCGTCGCGCCCCCGATGGCGACCTCGCGGGTGCCGGTGATCGCCCGGAAGACCGGGTCGCGCATGACCTCGCGGGCGAGCCGGAGCTGGTCGTCCGAGGTGCTCGTGGTGTCGGGCGCGAAGCCGCTCGCGTCGGTGTATGTGGTGCGCTTCATACCGAGGGCGGCGGCGGCACGGTTCATCTTCGCGACGAAGGCGCTCTCGCTGCCCGCGTCCCAGCGGGCCAGCAGCCGGGCGATGTTGTTCCCGGAGGGCAGGAGCAGCATCTCCAGCAGCTGCCGCTGGGTGAGCTTCCGGCCCGCCTCGACGGGGACGACCGACTCCACGCCGGAGACGGACTCGTCCTGGGCCTGCTGGTCGACGGTGATGAGCGGGCCGGGTTTCCCCTCCGGGAGCGGATGGTTCGTGAGGATGACGTGCGCGGTCATGACCTTGGTGACACTGGCGATGGGCACGGGCTTCTGCTCACCGCTCGTTCCTGACCTGCCGCTTTCCGTGTCGGTCACACTCGCCTGGCCGCTCTTCGGCCACGGCAGCGACAGTTCGCCGGTGGCGGCGGGTGCCTTCGCCGGGCTGTCCTGTCCTGCCCGGGTGGTGATGACCCAGCCGCCGAGGACGGTGAGGAGCAGGGCCATCACCGTGCCCCAGAGCACGAGGGCGGGCACCCGGGGCGTGGTTCGCCGGTCGGTGGTCGCCGGACCGTGGTCGGACGGTGGGTGCGACGGTGGGTGCACAGCTGCCTCCAGGAGGGACGGGCACGCGGGATCCGCGCACGTCAACGACCCTGCGAGGCGGGTGTGTCCACACCACTGAGACCGCTCGTCCGGTACTGCTCGGCTGTGTGTCCGCCGTGTATCAGCCGGCGGTGCTGTCCCTGACAGTCCTGTCCCGGGCGGGCGGGTCCCCTGCGGTCCTGTTCCCGGCGGGCGGGTTCCCGCCGGTTCGGTCCCCGCTGGTCGGGTCCCCGGCGGTTCGGTCCTCTTCGGGAAGGCGGAGGACGGCGACCGCGCCGCCGTCGTCCGCGTTGGCCAGTCGGAGCGTCGCCCCGATGACCCGCGCCTGCCCCATGGCGATGGTCAGCCCCAGACCATGGCCGTGGCCGCGTTCCGACGCGCCGGTACGGAACCGCTGCGGCCCGTCCGCCAGCAGCCGGCCGGGAAAGCCGGGACCGTGATCGCGTACGGTCACGGTCGTACCGTCCACCCGCACCTCGACGGGCTCGCGGCCATGGCGATGTGCGTTGAGCACCAGGTTGGCGATGATGCGGTCCAGCCGGCGCGGGTCGGTCGAGACCCGCAGATCGCGGACGACCGTCGTACGGGTCCGCTGTCCGGTCCGGGTGACCGACTCCGCGACGACGCTGCCCACCGGCACGAACCGCGAGTCGGCCGCCTCCGCCCCGGCGTCCAGACGGGAGATCTCCAGCAGATCCTCGACCAGTCCGCGCAGGACGCGCACCCGGTCCCGTACGAGATCGGTCGCCCGGCCCTCCGGCAGCAGTTCGGTGGAGGTGACCAGTCCCATCAGCGGTGTCCGCAGTTCATGGGCGACATCGGCGGTGAACCGCTGCTCGCCGAGGAGCCGCTCCTGGAGGGAGTGGGCCATCGAGTCGACCGCTCCCGCGATCTCGGTGATCTCGTCCCCGCGCCTTCCGCCCGCTCCGGTACGGGCGTCCAGATCGCCGTCCGCGATGCGCCGGGCGGTCCGCGCGACACGGCGGAGACGGCGGTTGAGCAGTGCGGTGACGAGGAGGGAGAGGGGGACGATCACGACGAGGGTCGCCGCCGAGACCTTGACGATGGTGCGGTCCAGGGCGGCCAGGTTCCGCTGCTCGGCGCTCATGTCCATGTTGACGGCGAGCACCTCGCCGTCCAGGGGCTGAGCGGCCCACATCCACGGGCCGTGGCGGCTCTGTGTGTCGTACCAGGTGACGGGCCCGTCGGCGCGCTCCACCCGGCGGAGCACTTCGGGCGGGATCTCCGCCGGATCCAGCCTGGCTCCGTCCAGGGACGCCTGGCTGTCCTGCCGGAGGTCCTCCGCCGTGGACTCCAGCTCTTCCAGCGCCCGGCCCGCGCCCTCCCGCTGGTGCCGCTCGACGGTGGCACGGTGCACCAGGACGCCCACGGCCAGGGCCGCGGCACAGGCTGCCGCGACCACCAGCGCGGCGATCTTCCACCGCAGCGATCTCCAGTTCCACAGGCTCCGCCACACCGTGGCGGCCGTGTTCCGTGCGTCCATCACATCAGCGCCGCAGCTTGTAGCCGAAGCCGCGGACCGTTTCGACACGGTCCGCGCCGATCTTCCTGCGGAGCCGCTGCACGCACAGGTCGACGACCCGGCTGTCGCCGTCCCACCCGTAGTCCCATACGTTGCGCAGCAGTGCCGTCCGGTCCAGGACGATCCCGGGGTGCGCCACGAACTCCAGCAGGAGCCGCAGCTCCGTGGGGGCGAGTGCGATCCGCTCACCGCCCCGGAACACCTCAAGTCCACGGGTGTCCACCGTCAGGTCGCCGAAGACGAGCCGGTCCCGGCCCGGTCCCGGCTGCTCCGACCCGGCGGGATCGGGGGTGAAGGTGGCCCGGCGGAGCAGGGCGCGGATCCGCGCCACCAGCACCGGGGTGTCCACGGGCTTCACCACATAGTCGTCGGCGCCCGCTTCCAGGCCCGACACCACATCCAGCGAGTCGCCACGGGCGGACATCATCAGCACGGGGGCCAGGCTGGTCTCCCGTACCTTCCGGCACAGCCCGATGCCGTCCAGCTCCGGCAGCATCACATCCAGCAGCAGTACGTCAGGGGAGTGCTCCCGGAACATTTCAAGACCCGTGAGGCCGTCCGCCGCCGACCGCATCCGGTAGCCGTAGCGTTCCAGGGCCATCGAGACCGACGTACGGATCACCTCGTCGTCCTCGACCAGGAGGACGACCGGAGCCTGTTCGGGCGGCTCCGTACCACCCCCCGAGCCGGGCACGGCATCATCCCGCGGTACTGCGGTCACTCCGGGCCTTCCTCACCTCTACGACGCTGGTCAACGATGTCCCATACTGCCTTGCCGGAGGCCATGCACGTCGTCGGCCGTCCGCCGCGGGCCCTCGGGGTCCGCCGTGCCCACGGTGCGACAGGTACCCATCCGTCTCGCTGCCGCCGTGTATCGGTTCCGTACAGGCTGAGTATCCGCGAGCCGGGTGGCGAACCGGGCGTGGCCGGTGGCCGCCGGATGGCGTCGGGGTCGCCCCCCAGGGCCGTAGAGGTGTTCGTAGAGGTGTTCGTAGAGGTGACGTGCCGTCATACGACGGTCACCATCCGTGACGTACCGTCATGCGACGGTCACGGCCGGTACGGAGGGAGCCGCGCCGAGCAACGCACGCCTCCGGCGCCCGCTGAGACAGCCTCGGAGTCCGCTACGGGCGGTTGGCCCGGTCGGCCGACCAGGGTGAGCAGGGCCCCTGCTGCCCTTCCGGGACCGCCTGCCGCGCTGCCGCCGGGCGTGAGACCATCCGTGGTGAACATCGGGTTACGATCGAAGCACGCCCCCGAGTCGCTCCCAGCGGGCATTGTCCGTTCTCATGCCTCCTGGGGTGGCGATTCGGTATCGCGTGGAATTGACCGGCAGGGCCTTTCGGGGAATTTTGTTGTGCAAAGTCCAGCGTTGCCTTCAGATACTGCTTGCTGGCAGGGTGGACACCCTGCGCAGCGACCACGCATGACCGACGTGCGTCAACACGGGGAGGTTCCGGCCTTGTTCCATGGGGTGCCGCAGACCGGCCGGGTGGCAGGGCCTCCGGTCCCCGCCGTTCCCCCGGCCGCCGGGCCGTATGTCCCGACTGCAACCCGGCTGGGAACCCGGACGGCTCCGCGCACGGGACGTGGCGGGGTGCCGGCCACGCTGTCAGGGCGGAAGGGGCCGGGGGCGGACCGGTGACCGAAGCCGACAGCAAGGCTGCCACGGCACGTAACAACTCCGCCTCGCTGAGGCGGGCGCTCGCCATCCTCTTCTATCTCGGCGAGGGCGGCGGCGCGCAGGGTGCCACGCTCGCGGAACTGACCGCCGCCCTGAGCATGAACAAGAGCACGGTGCTGCGTCTGCTGGCGCCCCTGTGCGAGGTGCGGCTGGTCGAGCAGGACCAGCGCACCGGCCGCTACCGGCTCGGCTGGCGCAACGCGCAACTGGGACACGCCTATCTGGACCGGCTGGACCTGCGGGACACGGCCCATGACGTACTCGAACGGCTGACCTCCGACTCCGGCGAGACGTCCTGTCTGGTGATCCCCGACCTGCCGGACGTGGTCTATGTGGACAAGACCGACAGTCCGCAGTCGGTGCGGATGCACGCACCCGTCGGGAGCCGTCGGCCCGCCTATTGCACCGGCGTCGGCAAGGCTCTGCTGGCGCACGCGGGCGAGGAAGCGGTGAACGCGGTGATCGCGGACGGCCTCCCCCGGCACACCCCGCACACCCTCACCACCCCCGAGGCCCTGCACGCCGATCTGGCCCTGGTCCGCTCGCGTGGCTACGCGGTCGACAGCATGGAGCACGAGCCGGACATCCGCTGTGTCGCGGCACCGGTGTTCGACCACGCGGGCACCGCGATCTGCGCGGTCGGCGTCACCGGGCCCGCCGTACGCGTCACCGCCGAGCGGGTGCCCGAACTCGGCCCGCTGGTGTCGGCCGCCGCGGCGGAGATCTCCCTGCGGCTCGGAGCCGACCGCTGAGCCTCGCGCGTCAGGGCCGGCCGGCCGGAAGCGGGTCAGGTCGGGCCGGGCGGGAGCGGGCCGGGCCGACCGGGAGCGGGTCAGGTCGGTCAGGAGCAGCGGGTCAGGTCGGCGGTGGAGCGGCGCGTCAGGTCAGGCCGGGCGCGGAATCAGGGGATCCGGTGCGCGATCCGGTCATGATGGCGCACGGCCGAGACGGTCCCGTCGGACTCCCGGACGAAGGAGAGCGCGTCGCCGAGCGGGCTGCCGTCCGCCGCGAGGGCGACCAGGGTGTCGGGCGGGGCGAGCACCAGCCGGTCGGGGGAGTCGAGGGTGATGACGTACTGGCCCGGTTCCGCCGCGGCCTGGTTCGCGATGATCCGCATCTCGCCCCCGGCCTCCCCCCGGGCGAGGGTGATCGTGCCGTAGAACCCGCAGTCGTACGTCCCCAGGAGGGCCTCCGCCAGTTCGTCGCCCACCGGCAGCAGTGCGCGGTCGGGCGTTCGTCCGAACGCCGCGGTGAGAATCAGCCGTTCGACCTCGTCGGCCACGGCCGCACCGTGGAGCGAGTTCGTCAGTACGGCACAGGCGAGGCCGTGGGAGGGGACGAGCACCAGGCGGCTCGCGTAGCCGATGGTGAGCCCGTCGTGCGACATCGCCGGGCTGCCGCCGTGCTCTCCGAGCATCCACGCGAGACCGATGTCACGGCCGGAGCTTCCCCGGTGGGCCTGGACCCGGAAGAGGCCGCTGGGCGCCGCGGGCGAGGTGACGTACACCGCGTACTTCATGAGGTCGCGGGCCGTGCTGAGGACACCGCCGCCTGGCACGTCCCAGCCGGGGAGCTGCCAGTGCCGCTGCCATCCCCGGTCGATGAGCAGGGTGGGCCGGCCCTCCTGGTCACGGCCGTGCGGTGCGGCGACCCGCCGGGTCACGACCTGGTCGGCGGTGGTGAAGGTGCCCGACATACCGGCCGGGTCGAGGACCTCGTCCTGGAGGACATCCGGGTAGCGCCGGCCGGTGACGCGCTCCACCACCGCGGCGGCCACCATGATTCCCGGGCCGCTGTACGAGTAGTCCGTTCCCGGTGCGAAGAGCAGCGGCCGGCGGACGAAGTGCGCCAGTGACGCCTGTACGGAGTCGTCGGGGTGACCCGCGAGCAGCTTCGGGGCGTCGGCGATCATGTTCTGTGCGTCGATGCCGGAGGTGTGCGTGATCAGGTGCCGCAGGGTGATCCGCCCGTCGATGCCGGTACCGGCGGGGAACAGCGGTGCCACGGGTGCGTCCAGCTCCACCTGTCCCGCGTCGGCCAGCCGCCCGATGACGAATCCCAGCAGGGTCTTGGAGATCGAGCCGACCTGGAAGATGGTGTCGGGGTCGACGGGGAGGCTGTGGGCCACGTTGGTGACGCCGTAGCCGAGCAGCGCGGTCTCGCCGTCGGACAGCACGCCCACCGCGGCGCCGGGCACCGCGTACCGGGTGAGGATCTCGGGGACTCGGGCGTCGAGCAGGGCGGTGATGTCGGACACGGTGACGATCCTTCTGCGAGGGTGCTGGACGGGAGCCGGGGAAGACCGGGAGGTCAGGCGCCCGCCGCGGTACGGGTGTGGGGGTCGAGCCGGTCGCGCAGGACATCGCCGAGCAGATTGAACGCGAGGACGAGGATCACGAACGCGATGGAGGGGAACGCCACGACCCAGGGGTCGGTGAGCAGGAACTGCTGGGACGACGAGATCATGCTGCCGTAGTCCGCGTCGGGCGGGCGGACGCCGAAGCCGAGGAAGCTCAGGGCGGCGTAGGCCCCCTCCGCGGTGGAGAGGTTGATCGCGGTCATGATGACCAGCGGGGAGGCGATGTTGGGCAGGATGTGGCGGAACACGATCCACAGCCTGCCGCGCCCGCACAGCCGCGCGGCGTCGACAAAAGCGCGCTGTGAGACCTCCAGGGTCGAACCGCGGGCGATGCGCGCGAACCGGGGGACGGTCACGATGCCGATCGCCAGCGCCGCGTTGATCAGACCGCTGCCCATCGCCGCCAGCACCAGGATGGCGAGGAGGTACTCGGGGATCGCGAACAGCAGATCGACGACGCGCGACAGGATGCCGTCCCACACCCGGCCGAGGAACCCGGCCGCGATTCCGATGGCGGTGCCGATCACCAGGGCGAACAGCACGGCGTAGGTCGCGGACAGCAGCGCGGGGCGGGTGGCGGCGATGATGCGCGAGACCTGGTCGCGTCCCAGCGCGTCCGTGCCCAGCCAGTGTTCCGACGACGGAGGGGAGAGCCGTGGGCCGGCGCTGACCTCGTTCGGGCCGTACGGCATGAGGAACGAGCCGAAGGCCGCCAGGAAGATATAGCCGAGGATGAGGAATACGGCGATGTTGGCCACGGTGCCGCGCAGCGGCGAGCGGAAGGAGCGCTTTCGGGTGGGCGACGGCGCGTTGGGCGGGGATGGGCGGGCGACGGTGCTGGTCACGCTGACTCCCGTTTCTGTTCTAGGTGCTGATGATGCGTCGGTCGACGAACGGCAGTGCGATGTCGACCAGCAGGTTGCCGAAGATGAACGCGGCGGCGATGACGAGGGCCTGGGCGGTGAGCTGGGAGAAGTCCCGGTTCGAGATCGAGGCGAGCACTCCCCGCCCCAGCCCCGGCAGGCTGAAGATCTCCTCCACGATGAACAGTCCGCCGACAAGGAAGCCGAAGATGAAGCCGATCAGGGTGAGTACGGGCGGCAGGGCGGTGCGCAGGGCGTAGAGATAGCGGATACGCCACTCCGCGATCCCGTTGGTGCGTGCCGTGGTGATGTGCGGCTGCGCGAGGACCTCGATCATCGATGAGCGGGTCATCTGTGCCACGAGCGGCGCGGTGGGGATGCCGACCGCCAGTGCCGGCAGCAGCATGGTCTGCAGATTGCCGACGGCGCTCGCGGAGAAGGGGATGTAGCTCGCCGAGTACAGATTGGTCAGGTACTGCGCCGCCACATAGAGGGCGGCGGAACCCGTCACAAAGCCGGGGAAGGCGAACACGATGAGCAGTGGGAGCCGGATGCCCCAGTCGATGCCCTTGCCCGAGCGGGTCGCCGCGACCACTCCGACCGGGAGCCCGATCAGGACCGCGATGACCAGCCCCATGAGGGCCAGTTCGAAGGAGATCGGTGCCTGCTGGGCGATCACGTCGAGGTTGTTCTGCCCGGAGATCGGCGACACCCCGAAGTCTCCGCGCAGCGCGTCCCCGAACCAGTCGGCGTACTGGCGGTAGAGGGGCTGGTCAAGACCGAGGTCCCGCTCGACGGCGGCGATGGTCGCGGGTGACGCCTTGGGTCCGGCGATCACCGATGCCGCGTTGCCCGGCACGAGGCCGCGGCCCGCGAAGAACACCAGCGCCGAGAGCGCCAGCAGGACGGCCGCGGCACCGATGAGTTTCTTGGTCAGGTAGAGGATCAACGCTCTCCTCCGAGATCTGCCGCGCCCGTCGTGGCGGAGCCGGTGTGTGCGGTCGTGGCGGAGCCGGTGTGTGCGGCCGGGGTCAGCGTGAGTTCGCCCGGCCGGTGGCAGCGCACGCGGTGCCCCGTGGTCATTTCCGTGAGCTCGGGGGCGACCCGCACACATCTGTCGTCGGCGATCGGGCAACGCGGCGCGAAGCGGCAGCCGGACGGCGGGTTGACCGCGCTCGGCGGCTCCCCTCGCAGAACGACGCGTTCGATGCCCTCGCCTTCCTGGAAGATGCTGGGTTCAGTGGAGCGGAGGGCGACGGAGTACGGATGCAGCAGCCCCCGGTCGAACGCCTCGGCCGGTGCCTCCTCCACGATCTGTCCGAGATACATGACCGCCATCGCATGGCTGACCTGGCGCACCGCGCGCAGATCGTGCGAGATGAAGACATACGCGGTGCCGGTGTCGCGCTGCAGCCGCTCCAGCAGCTCCAGCACCTGGGCCTGGAGGGACGCGTCCAGCGAACTCACCGCCTCGTCCAGGAGGATGAGATCGGGCCGGGCGATCAGAGCGCGGGCGATGCACACACGCTGCTGCTGGCCACCGGACAGCTGGTGTGGGTAGCGGGAGCCGAGGCCGAGCGGCAGCCCGACCGAGTCGAGCGCCGCGTCGACGCGCCGCTCCCGCTCGGCCCGGTCGACACCGCCGAGGGCCTCGGCGACGCTGGCCCGTACCGTCATCCGGGGGTCCAGGGCGCTCGCCGGATCCTGGAAGACCGCCTGCACCCTGCCGTCCGCGCCGGCGGTGACATCGCGCAGGCCGGTGCCCACCAGCACCGAACCGGACGTCGGGGTGTCCAGTCCGGTGATCAGCCGCCCGAGTGTGGACTTCCCACACCCCGACTCGCCGACCAGTCCGAGTGTGTGCCCGGCCCGCAGCCGTACGCTGATGCCGTCCACGGCGTGCACCTGGGCGCGTTCGCCCCGCAGGCTGGTGCGCCGCATCCGGAAGTGTTTGACCGCCTCCCGGACGTCGAGCACCACATCCGGCCGGTCCCCGGCCGCTGTCCGCGGTGTCTGCTTCCCGGTCATGGCACCAACTCCCTCGGGCCGTCCCCGTCCCCGTCCCCGTTCGCGTTCCCGTCCCCGTTCGCGGCGCCGTTGCCGTTGCCGTTGCCGTTTCCGGCGCCGCCGCCGTCCGTGTCCCCGGCTCCGGCGCCGTCACCTGCCCCGGCCTCGTACCGGGTGACCTCGCCGCGGGCCGCGGCGATCAGGGACCGGGTGTAGGGGTGGGTGGGGCGCAGCAGGACGTCGGACGCCGCGCCCCTCTCGACGATCCGCCCGCCGTACATCACCATCACGGTGGTGCACAGTTCGGCGACCACACCGACATCGTGTGAGATCAGCAGCAGGGTCATCCCGGACTCGGCCACCCGCTCCCGCAGCAGTTCGATGACCTGCGCCTGTACGGTGACGTCCAGCGCCGTGGTGGGTTCGTCGGCGATCAGCAGGTCGGGGTGGTTGAGCAGGGCCATGGCGATCATGACGCGCTGCCGCATACCGCCCGACAGTTCGTGCGGGTAGCTGCGCCGCTTGACCTCGGCGTCACCGATGCCGACCCGGCGCAGCGATTCCTCGACGGTCGCCGTACGCTCCCGGCGGCTGAGGGAGCGGTGCGCGGACAGTACGTCGGACAGCTGCCGCCCGATCGTGAAGACCGGGTTGAGGTTTCCCAGGGGATCCTGGGGGACCCGCGACATCCGGGTGCTGCGCAGGGCCCGCAGTTCGGAGGGTTTGAGTGCCGTCAGATCGTGCCCGTCGAGGCCGACGCGACCGGAGACCGAGGCCGAGTCCGGCAGCAGCCGCAGGACGGCCGCCGCCAGCGTCGACTTCCCGGACCCGGACTCGCCGGCACGCAGATGGAGTACTCACTGCTCCAGCGGGGCGTCGAGCGGGAGGTGCTGCCCGCCGCCCTCGACCTCGGGATCGGGCTGCTGCCCTCCTCGCCGCTGGGGCGCGGGGTGC
>NZ_JBSGUP010000080.1:0-19357 GCF_053607985.1 Streptomyces sp. NPDC055078 | reverse complement strand
GCGTCGAGGAGTGGGACGCCGTCCTGCGGGTCCACCTCCGCGGGCACTTCTGCCCCACGCGCGCCGTCGCCGAACACTGGCGGGCCCGGGGGAAGGCAGCAGGGCGGCTCGACGCCGTCCTCATCAACACCTCCAGTACCTCGGGCCTGCTGGGCAGCATGGGGCAGACGAACTATGCGGCGGCCAAGGCCGGCATCGCCGCGTTCACCCAGATCTGCCATCTGGAGCTGAACGAGCGGTACGGCGTGCGGGCCTACGCGATCGCGCCCGGCGCCCGGACCCGGCTCACCGAGAACACCCCTGGCGCCGCCGACGCGGTCGCTCCCCCGGACGACCCGTCGGTCTTCGACTTCTGGGATCCGGAGAACGTCGCCCCCCTCATCGCCTGGCTGTCCGCGGCCGGCTGCCCGGCGCCGTCCGGAGCCGTCTTCCTGGCCCAGGGCGACCAGGTCGGCCTGTTCCGGCCGTGGGAGATCCAGTCCATGGTCCGGGGCGGGGGCCGCTGGTCGTTCGAGGCCCTTGACGCGGCCGTGCCGACCCTGTTCGAACAGGCACCGGCGCCGCACTTCCCCGCCGGGGCGCAGTCCGCCGTCGAAGGTGCCACCCATGACTGATCACCCGCACCCGCTGGAGCTCCCCGCGCTCTCCATCACCGACATCGTGCGCTATGCGGGGGCGAGCGGGGACTTCAACCCCATTCACCACGACTCCGATCTGGCCACGGCGGCCGGGCAGCCCGGCGTCTTCGCCATGGGCATGCTGACCGCGGGCATCGTGACACCGCACGTCGAGGACATCGTCGCGGAGGGAGGCCGCGTCGAGATGCGCTTCCTGGACCGGGTATGGCCGGGACACCCGCTGACGATGTCGGTCGAGCGCGGCGAGGACCGGGCCACGGCGGAAGTGAGCAGCAACGGCAGGCCGGTGCTCCAGATCACCGCCCACCGCGGGGACGGCGACGCCGACTCCGCGAGCCCCGAGGGCACGCTGCTCGCCGACCCCTACGAGTGGGTCGTCGAACAGGGCGCGGTCCGCGCGTTCCGTGAGGCCACCCGGACCGGCGACGTCCCGTTCGGCCCGGGCGCCGCGGCACCGGCGATCTTCGCCGTCACCGCGCAGCGCTGGCGCAACTCGCAGGCGGACCTCATCGACCAGGTCGGGTTCGACGTCACGCGCATGCTGCACGGCAGCAGCTCGTTCGAGCTTGTCGGCGGCCCACTGATCGTCGGCGACACCTTCGAGGTGCGCGAGATCAAGACTCCGGTGACAGAGAAGGTGGGCCGGCGCGGCGGCCGCATGCGGAGCGTCGACATCGTCACCGAGGTGCGCACTCACGCGAACGAGCTCCGCTGCCGGGCCACGACACGGCTGCTCGAACTGGAGGCGCCGGCGGCGCCTCCCGCCGACGACCACCCGTTCCTCCGGCTCGATCCACCGCGATTGCTGGGCAGCCACGACGAGCTCACCGGCGAGACGTACTTCCCGCCGCGCGAGCTGAGTGTGGACGGGCGGCTCAGGGCGCTGCGGACCGTCGAACTCGCGCCCGCGGGCGTGCTGTACAGCTGGACCGAGATCGGCGGTGTCGGCTACGGGCAGATCGACCTGCCCGAGGGTGTGCGCGTGCAGGCGCCGCTGGGCGACGGCCCGCACGTGATCGGTGACCGTTACACGCTGGAAGCGTCCGCGACCGGTGAGGGCACCATGCGCTGGGGATACCACCATGACTGACATCTATGTGCTCGGCGCCGGCATGGCGCCTTTCGGCAAGCATCCGCTGGGGTCCGCCCCGCGCCTGGTGCGCGAAGCCGGGCTCGCGGCACTCGCCGACGCGGGCTGCACCTTCGCCGACATCGGAACCGTGTTCACCGGTTCGTGCCACCCGGCGTCGCCCCGCGGTGTGTATGTGATGAAGGAACTCGGCGTGACCGGGACCCCCCTTCAGCATGTCGAGAACGCGTCGGCGAGCGGGCTGGCCGCGATCCATGCGGCGGCGCACGCCATTCGCGCGGGTGAGGCCGAGATCGCGCTGGTGGTGGGCTTCGACGCCCCGGACTTCCCCATGGAGGTCCAGGACGTCGTCGACCGGGAGGGGCACATCCCGCCGGTCGCCCTGTTCGCCATGTGGGCTCATCGGCGCATGCACGAGGCCGGCACCCGGCCGGAGCACTTCGCGGCGATCGCGGCGAAGAACTGGAACTACGCCCGGGACAACCCGTACGCCGCGCGCCGGGCAGCCGAGCCGGTGACCGTCGAGCAGGTTCTGGCCAGCCGGGTCGTCGCCACGCCGCTGCACTCGATGATGTCCACGGCCTGGGGCGACGGCGCCGCCGCGGTCGTTCTCGGCACCGCCGAGGCGATGCGACGGTTCGCGAAGCCCGGCCGCCCGGCGGTACGTCTTGCGGCCTCGCAGTTGCAGTCCGAGACGTACACCCCGGGGCATGTGTTCGCCGGTGCCATCGTCGGCCCGCCGGAGATGACCAGGTCCACCGCACGTGCCGCGTACGAGCAGGCGGGTGTCGGCCCGGGAGACCTGGACACGGTGCAGGTGCACGACGCCTTCGCGGTCGAGGAACTGGTCTACGCCGAGCTGCTCGGCCTGTGCCGGGACGGCGAGGCCGAGTACTGGCTCGACAAGGGCGCGTTCGGTCCGGGCTCGCGGCAGCGCCTCGGCAAGCCCGAAATGAGCACCGACGGCGGGCTCATCGCCCGCGGGCACCCCGGTGGCCCCACGGGCGTCGCCCAGGTGTGGGAGACGGTGCGCCGCCTCCGGCTCGGGGACCGGCTGGGGCTGTGCCAGATGCTGGGCGCCGGGTCGGTCTGCTTCGTACAGGTGTACGAGAAGGTGGATGCGTCATGACCACAGCGGAGCTTCCCGCCCCCGAACTGCTGGGAATCCCGATGCACCCGGGCGGCCGGGTCGACATCTACTCGGGTGTGGCCCGCCGCTCCGGATGCATCTGGGCCAGCCTGCACCGGCCCGCCCGGCCGACCACGACGGCCCTGGTGGTCACGCACCCCAGCTCGAACTTCCTCGGGCACTACATTCTCCCGGAGCTCGCCCGGCTCGGGTACGCGGCCGTGGGGCTGAACACCCGCTACATCGCGAACGACAGCGCGCTGGTCGTCGAGAACTGCGTCCTCGACGTCGCCGCCGGCATAGCGCATCTGCGCGACATGGGGTTCGAGCGCGTCGTACTGATCGGCAACTCCGGGGGCGGCGGCCTCGCCGCCCTCTACCAGGCCGAGGCCGAGTCCCCGAGCATCACCGCGACACCCGCGGGCGACCCCCCGGACCTGACCGCGGTCGACCTGCCGCCGGCGGACGCCGTGGTGACCCTCATGGCGCACCCCGGGCGGGCCTCCGTGTTCACCGAGTGGCTCGATCCCGCAGTCGTCGACGAGAACGACCCGTTCCGGCGCGACCCGGAACTCGACCTGTTCGCCGAGCACAACAAGCCGCCCTACAGCCCGGAATTCCTCGCCCGCTACCGCGAGGCGCAGCGGGAGCGGAACTTCCGGATCACCGCGTGGGTCCGCGAACGGCTGGCCGAGATCGACAAACTGTCCGGCGGCCGCGTCGACGACCTTCCGTTCGTCGTCCACGGCACGTGCGCGGACCCCCGGTTCCTCGACCTCGGCCTGGACGCCAGCGACCGTGAGCCGGGGACACTCTGGGGCGATCCGTACACGGCGAATCTGATGCCCGCGACCCTGGGACACCTGACGAGCCTGCGCTCGTGGCTCAGCCAGTGGAGCCTGCGGGACTCCAACGCCGACGGGCCCCGGCAGCTCGCACGGGTCGGGGCCCCGGTGATGGTGGTCTACGGAACGGGCGACACCTCGTCGTTCCCCTCCCATGCCCGGGCCCTGTACGACGCGGTCGCCCACGACGACAAACAGCTCACCGCCATCGACGGCGCCAACCACTACTACCTCGGCCAGCCGGAACTGCTCCGGCAGGCCGCGTCGCGGATCGCCGAGTGGCTACGGCGGCACGGAATCAACTGAGTCCACTGCGGTGGCGCTTTCAGGAGGGAACCACAATGCGGACCGCCAAGTCGTTCAACCACATCGCCATGCCGACGAACGACACCCGGGCGACCCACGACTTCTACACGAAGGTCATGGGTTTCACGCTGGTGTCGGCCGTCCGTGAGGACGAGGTCCCCTCGACGCAGGACAAGACATCGTTCCTGCACACGTTTTTCGCCCTTGAAGACGGTAGCTGCATGGCCTTCTTCGACGTCAAGGGTGCCGACTACGCCCACCGTGACGACGGCGTTCCGAAGTGGATCCGCCATTTCGCCATGAACGTCGACTCCCAGGAGGAACTCGACTACTGGAAGCAGCGTCTCGCCTCATTCGGCATCGAGACGCTGGGCGTCGTCGACCACGAGGGCATCTGGCACTCGCTCTACTTCTTCGATCCGAACGGACTCCGCCTGGAGATCACCTGGCAGAGCAGGCCGCTCGGTCCGGAGGACGCGCAGAACGCGCTCGAACTCATCAACGAATGGGTCGCTGAGACCCAGCAGACTGGTGGTGGCACAGCATGACCGCAGAGGTCCTTCTCGTCGAAGAGCCCCGACCCCATGTCCGGCTCCTGACCCTCAACCGCCCGGCCCGCCTCAACGCCCTGAGCCCGGACCTGATCATCACGCTCACCCGTCAGCTGGACGAGCTCGCGCACAACCAGGATGTCCGCGTCGTAGTGATCACTGGCGCGGGCCGTGGCTTCTGCTCCGGTGCCGACCTGTCCGGCGAGGTCTTCCCGACGGGTGTCGAGGACCGGCCGGAGGCGCACTGGGCGGAGGTCCAGTCGTGGTACTCCGGGGTCATCGCCAGGCTCCGGCGCATTCCCCAGCCGGTGATCTCGGCGGTGAACGGGCCGTGTGTCGGCGGCGGGTTCTCCATCGCCATGGCCAGCGACATCCGCCTGGCGGCCGAGTCGGCGTACTTCGCGGCGGCGCAGATCAACATCGGCCAGGCCGTGTCCGAGATGGGCGCCAGCTATCTGCTGCCGCGGATCGTGGGCGGGCGGGCGACCGAGATTCTCATGACGGGACGCCGCGTACCGGCCGAGGAGGCCGAGCGCATCGGTCTGGTGAGCCGGATCTGCGCGGACGACGTCCTCGGATCCGCCCTGGAGACCGCCGAGGTCCTCGCTGCCAAGGCACCGCTCGCCTTGCGCCTGTCCAAGGAGGCCCTCAACGCCTCGATGGCGGCGGGGGGCCTGGAGGCGGCGCTGACGATGGAGGACCGCACACAGGTGTTGTGCGTCCTCACCGGTGACCTCGCGGAGGGGCAGCTCGCCTTCCAGCAGAAGCGCGCCCCCGAGTTCAGCGCCTCCGGCCGCTAGAGGAGTCAGGCATGTCCGACAGCGGCACCTTCGAAGGAAGAACATGGCCGTCGCGGTACGAGCTGTACGCGGCCGTGCGGCCGAGCGTCACGGCCGGCTGGACACTCGAAACACTGCGTGAGCCGTCCCGCCTTTTCGGGTCCAACGGCATCCGGGTGCACTCCGACGGACGGCTGTGGATCGCCGAACTCGTGGGCGACCAGATCAGCGCGTGGGACCCGGAGTCCGGTGAGCTCTCGATCGCGTCGCCCATGGGTTCGCTGCTCAGCGGTCCGGACGACGTGGCCTTCGACTCGGCGGGCACGGTGTACACGGCCGAGACCATGAACGGCCGGGTCAGCGGCCGGCGCGCGAACGGCGAGTACTTCGTCCTGATGGACGACTGCCCCTGCGCCAACGGCATCTGCGTCGATCCGCGTACGGACAAGCTGTACGTGGACGAGATGCGCGAAGGGGGGCGGATTCTGGAGGTCGACACCAGCCGCCCCAACACCTACCGCGTCATCGCCGAGGGACTCGACTGGCTGAACGCGCTGGAGATGGGGGACGACGGCCGGCTGTACGTTCCCCAGGTACTCGACGGCCGGGTCGTCTCCGTCGACCCGGACACCGGGGACGTCGAGGTCGCCGCCGACGGTTTCGTCTTCCCCACCGCCGCCAAGTTCGACGCGGCGGGCCGGCTGGTCGTCGGTGACGCCGGGACCGGTCGTATCACCGCCGTCGACCCGGCGACGGGCGAGCGTACGGTCCTGGCGGAACCGGGACAGGCCCTCGACAGCTTCGCGTTCGACGGAGCGGGCAACCTCTACGCCTCCAACTTCATCGACACCCGCGTGGTCCGGTACGCCGCGGGAACGGGCGAGATCGACCAGGTCGTCTCGGAGAGCGCCCTCATGGGCCCGTACCAGGTCGCGGCCCACGACGGTGGCGGCTACCTGGTCGCCGACTCGAACAGCATCTGCCATGTGTCGCCGACGGGCGAGATCTCCCGCCTGTCACGGCTGTTCTTCGACCAGCCGTTCGTGGCGATCGGTGCCCAGCAGGCCGACGGGAACCTGATCGCGCTGACCCAGGCGGGCGACGTGTTCCGCCGGGAGCGGGAAGGCGGCGACTGGCAGAAGCTCCTCGGCTCGTCCGGCGACGCGACCACGCAGTACCTCTCGGTCGAAGCCGACGGCGCGACCGCGATCGCCCTGCGCGACGGGGCCGTGCTCGCGGGCCTCGTCGACGGGAGCGTCGTGGCCCTCGGGCCGGACGGTGAGGTCACAGCGCGCTGGGAGACCGGCCTCGGGCCCCTGGTCGCGGTGGCGGGGCACGGCGACACCGTCGCCGCCTGCGAGGAGAAGTCCGGGACCGTCGTGCTCGTCGGCGACGGCACCCGGCGCGTCCTCGACGGATTCGAGGCGCCCGCCGCCGTGGCCGTCACCGGCGAAGCGCTGTTCGTCGCGCAGCGCCGCGGGGGTGGCGGGCGCATCGTGCACATCGACCTGGTGACCCTGCACCGGGAGGTGATCGCGGAGGGCCTGCCACTGGGGCTGCCCGCCGACGGCGTCAGCTACGGGCGCCGCCCGTCCCTGCTCATCGACGCGGACGGTTCCCTCGTCGTGGGATGCGACGGCGACGGCACCATCCGGCGCCTGGCGCGGACGGGCACCTGATGACCGGGCCCCTCGGCGGATACCGCGTCCTCGACCTGACACGGCTGCTCCCGGGCGCACATCTGACCTCGATGCTCGCGGCCCTGGGCGCGGAGGTGATCAAGGTCGAGACCGTGGACGGCGGGGATCCGATGCGGCAGATGGAACCGCGGATCGGTGCGCACTCCTCCGCGGAGTGGATGCTGACCCGGGGCCGGAAGTCGGTCGCGCTCGACCTCAAGACCCCCGAGGGCCTGGACGCGTGCCTACGGCTCGCCGCCGCCTGCGACGTGGTCGTCGACGGGTTCCGGCCGGGTGTCGCCGAGCGACTCGGGCTGGGACACGCCGACCTGACCCGGGTCAACCCGGCGCTGGTGTTCGTGCGTCTGACCGGCTACGGCGCCTACGGCGAGGACAGCCGGGCGGCGGGACACGACCTCAACTACGTCGCGTCCACGGGCCTGCTCCACCCGGGGCCGGAGGCCGGAGGCACACCCGCGCCTCTGGCGGTGCCGGTCGCCGACCTGGCGGGAGCCACGACGGCGGCGGTCGGGCTGCTGGCCGCCCTCCTGCGTGCCGCGCGGACGGGCGAGGGCAGTTGTGTGGAGGTCGCCATGCGCGATGTCGTCATGAGCTGGCTGTCCAACTCGATCGGCGAGTACTGGGCGAGGGGTCAGGTGCGGCCCGTCGCGGACGGCCCGCTCGGCGGGGGCCTGCCCTGCTATCGCGTGTATGTGTGTGCCGACGGGCGGTGGCTGGCGGTCGCCGCGCTGGAGCCGAAGTTCTGGCAGGCGTTCTGCTCCGTCATCGACCGCCCCGACCTGGTGGGGCGAGGGCACGACCCGCATGCCGTCGCCGAGGTCGAGCGGGCCTTGCGCCGTCACAGCCTGGACGACTGGTGCGAGGCGTTCCGCGACGTGGACGCGTGTGTGACCCCGGTCGTCGACGTGGCCGAGGCCCTGGAGCGCGAGACGACGACCGCGGACGGCATGGTGCGTCGCGCCCCCTCGCATCCCGCCCCCGAACTCGCTGTGCCCATAAGGCTGAACGGCGAGTTCGTCCACCTCCCCGGGCGGCCCTCCCGGCTCGGCGAGCACACCGAGACCGTGCTGGAGGAGATCGCCGGCTGCACTTCCGAGGAAACAGCCGGCCTGCTCAGCCGGGGGATCGCCAAAGCGTCCTCCCGCGGCTGACGTCCGCCCCTATCCCGGCCCCCGGGGCTCGCCCCGGGCTCCCCCTGCGCCCTCACCCCGAAAGTCCTCCGCATGGTGACAGCTCCCGGAATCAGCGAGGAGAACACCGCCGGGCCACCGAGCCCCCCGTTGCCGACCCCCTGATCCCAGGATGCCCGCGGTCACCCAGAACTCGGCCGGCGCCCTTCGGGTGGCCGGGCTCCGGACCCCCGAAGAACAGCGGCCCGGGGCGTATCAGCACGATTCGTCACGACCTTTCCCGAGCGCTACCTGCCCCAATCGCACGTGAGTTCATGAGTGGAGAACACCGATGGCTCGTACCAGATGGATCCGAACCCTGGTGTCGGTCGGCGCGGTCGCGTCGCTGACACTCGGCTGCTCCGCCGGCCAGCGCGGCGCCGGCTCCGCCTCGGGCGGTGAGCCGGACCGCGGGGCCACCCTGCGGATCGGCTACGGCGGACCCACGCAGTCGCTGGACCCGGCGAAGCAGGCCCTGCCGACCTCACAGCCGGCCACCTTCCTGATCTACGACCGGCTGACATCGCTGGACGACAAGTTCACCGCGCGACCCATGCTCGCGGAGTCGTGGCAGTTCGCCCCCGACGGCACCCATCTGGAGCTGAAGCTCCGCCCCGGGATCACCTTCCACGACGGAACCCCCGTGGACGCCGCGGCGGTGAAGAAGAACCTGGAACGCAACAAGAACCTTCCCGGCAGCACCGTCGCCTTGATGCTGGAGGACATCACGTCGGTGGACGTGGTGAACGCGACCACGGTCCGGCTCAACCTCAAGAAGGGGCGGGGGGCCAGCCTGCCGCGGGTCCTGTCCTCCAACGCGGGCGAGATCATCAGCCCGAAAGCCCTGGCAGACGGGCGGGACCTGGCCCTGTCGCCGGGCGACGCCGGTTCGGGCCCCTACCTGGTGAAGGAGTTCCGGCCCAACGAGACCGTCGTGCTGGAGCGCGCCCCGGGCAAGTACTGGGACACCAAAGCAGCCCTGCCCAAGCGGGTCGAGATCTCGTTCGTAGCCGCGGCAGCCACCCGCATCAACGCCCTGCGCGCTGGCCAGCTCGACGTCGCGCACATCCTGGGCGCGGACGTGGAGACCGCGGAGAAGCTGGCCGGCGGCGGCAGTTTCAAGACACACAAGGTCTCGGTCCTCTCCCAGCAGGCGCTCTACCTGCGCAGCAGCGACCCGAAGTTCGCCGACCCGCGGGTGCGGCAGGCAATCAGTCTGGGCATCAACCGCAAGGAGATCTCCGAGCAGTTGCTCGGAGGGAACTGCGAGCCGCTCGTCCAGCCCTTCCCGGCAGGCCACTGGGCCCACGCACCCGGACTGGAGGGCCGTATGGCGCACGATCCGAAACGGGCCAAGAAGCTCCTCGCCGATGCCGGGGTGACATCACTGACGTTCAAACTCGACGTGGCCGCCTCGTCCGCGTTCGAGCAGGTCGCACAGGTGGTGCAGAGCCAGCTCGCGCCGCTCGGGATCAAGGTGGAACTCGCGCCGCTGCCCTCCAGCGATTCCGATGCCGCCTACCGCGAGGGTCGATACCCCGCGTACCTGGGCCCCGTCTCCGCCGTGGCCGACCCGAGCCAGCTCCTCGACACCACCTACCTCGGCCCGCTCGGCGGGGCGGACGCGGTGCGCGACAAGGTGCGGCCGCTCGCGGACCAGGCCGAGGACCCGACGCTCACCCAGGCACAGCGCGGCGACCTCTACCGGCAGATCTGGACGAACGCCGCCGAGCAGGCCACCCTCATCAACATCTGCTCGACGAAGCAGGTCTGGGCCTACGCGCCGAAGGTCACCGGCGTGGAGTCCATGCCGTGGACGCAGGCCGGGCTGTTCGACGCCCGGTACCTCCAGGTGACGGGTTCGGGTCGGTGAGACCGCGCCCCGGTGCGGAGTGGAGGGCCGCGCCGTGATGAGCCTGGTCCTGCGCCGGTTCGGGGTGACGGTGCCCCTCGCGCTGCTGGTCTCGTTCCTCGTCTTCCTGATGATCGACTTCGTTCCGGGTGATCCGGCACTGCGGCTCGCGGGCGAGAACCCGACACCGGAGCGGGTGGAGCAGGTGCGGGAACAGCTGCGGCTCTCCGACCCGCTGCTCTCCCGGTATCTGTCCTGGCTGGGCGGCGCCGTGACCGGAGACTTCGGCCGGTCCCTGACCACAGAACAACAAGTCGGGTCGCTGCTGTGGGAACGGCTGGGCGTGACCACCTCGCTGATCCTGGTCTCGGTCGTGGTCATGGTGCTGGCAGGATCGGCACTCGGGGTGGCCGCGGCCGTCCGTCCGGGTGGCGCACTGGACCGCGTGGTCACCACCGTGTGCTCGGTGCTGGTGGCGGTGCCGTCCTTCTGGCTCGCGATGCTGCTGGTGGTGTTCTTCGCGGTCGACCGGAACCTCTTCCCGGCCCTCGGCTACGCGCCACTCGCCGACGGCGCGACCGCATGGATGCATCACCTGGTGCTGCCGGCCGTCACCCTGGCGGCGACTCCGGCGGCGGAGGTAGCCCTCCAACTGCGGGCATCGATGACCGAGGTCCTGCAGCGTGACTACGTCCTGGCGGCCAACGCCAGAGGTCTCGGGCGGGCGTCCGTGGTCGCAAAGCACGCCCTGAAGAACGCCGCGGGCCCGTCGTCGACGGTCCTCGGATTCCGGCTCGCGGAGATGATCGGCGGCGCGGTCGTGATCGAGACGGTGTTCACCCTCCCCGGGCTCGGCCCGCTGGCCGTGGACAGTGTGCTGGTCGGGGACGTGCCGGTCCTGCTGGGCGTGGTGGTGATCAGCGTGCTGTGGGTGGCGCTGTTCAACCTGCTCACCGACCTCTCGCATCTGTATCTCGATCCGAAGGGACGCACATGAGCCAGCACCCGGCCCACCGGCCCGGCCAGGATCACGGCGTCGTCGTCAAGGACGCCTCGGCCACGGTGCTCTCCGCCGAGGAGGGCGCCGGCCCCCGGCCGCCGTCGGCCACCCGCCGGTTCCTGCGCGACCCGGTGGCCGTGGCCTCGCTCGTCTGCCTCGTTCTGCTCATCCTCGCCGCGGCGTTCGCACCCGTGCTCACCTCGTACGACCCGATCGCGCAGAACCTGCAATCGCGCCTTCGGCCGCCGAGTGGCGAACACTTGCTGGGCACGGACGAACTGGGCCGCGACCAACTGAGCCGACTGCTGTACGGGGCCCGCGTCTCCCTGCTCGCCGCGACGCAGGCCGTGGCCATCGGGGCACTGATCGGCGTGCCGCTCGGCGTGGTCGCCGGCTACCTGGCCGGAGCCGCCGACGCCGTCCTCGGCCGGGTCATGGACGTGCTGATGAGCGTGCCCGGGATCGTGCTGGCACTGACCGTGGTGGCGGTACTCGGCCGCAACATCACCACCGCGATGGTGGCGGTCGGCATCATCCTGGTACCCCGGTTCCACCGGGTGGCGCGCGCCGCCACCCGGGATCTGCGGAACGAGACGTTCATCGAGGCGAGCCGCACCATCGGATGTACTCCTGGCCGCGTGATCGGGCGGCACGTGTTCCCCAACATCCTGCCGGTGCTGGTCGTCCAGATGTCGATCACCCTGGGCGTCGCGGTCACGGCGGAGGCGAGCCTGAGCTTCCTCGGGCTCGGGGTGCACCCACCGGAGCCGAGCTGGGGCTCGATGCTCAGCACGGCCTTCTCGAACATGACCGTGGCCCCCTACCTGGTGTACGCGCCCGGGATCGCCATCACGTTCACCGTGCTGGCCCTGACCCTGGCCGGTGACGGGCTGCGCAAGGCGATCCGGATCCGCCGGGGCGCGGAAAGGAAACCGTCATGACCTCTTTCGTGGACGCGAACGCGGGGCCTCCCGCCGGCGGTTCGGCCGCCGGGGGCAAGCCGCTGCTCACCGTGAGCGGCCTCGGTGTGGAATTCGGAACCCCTCGCGCACCGGTGAGCGTGGTGCAGGACGTCTCGTTCTCGGTGAACGAGAACGAGACCGTGGGCCTGGTCGGGGAGTCCGGCTCCGGCAAGACAGTGTCGTGCCTGGCCGCGCTCGGCCTCATCGAGGAACAGGGCGGCAGGCGCGTGGCCGGTTCCGTGCACCTGCGGGACACCGAGCTGACCGCGCTGTCGGCACGGGCGCTGCGGCGCATTCGAGGCGCTCGCATCGGGATGATCTTCCAGCAGCCGATGCGAAGCCTGAACCCCGCCTTCACGGTCGGCGAACACATCGCCGAGACCCTACGCCGCCATCGCCGCCTGAGCCGTCGCGCGGCCTGGCAACGGGCCGTCACCCTGCTCGACCGGGTGCACATCGCGGACGCGGCACGGCGCGCGCACGACTACCCGCACCAGTTCAGCGGCGGCATGTGCCAACGAGTCATGATCGCCGTCGCTCTCGCCTGCGACCCGGAACTGCTGATCGCGGACGAGCCGACGACCGCGCTGGACGTGACCGTGCAGGCCCGCATCCTCGAACTGCTCCGGGAAGTCCGTGCGGAGTCCGGCATCTCGGTCGTGATGATCAGCCACGACCTCGGCGTGATCGCCGAGGTGTGCGACCGGGTCGTGGTGATGTACGCCGGGCAAGTCGTCGAGTCCGCGGGCGTCGACGAGTTGTTCCGGCATCCGCGCCACCCGTACACGGCCGGCCTGATCGCGTCGATCCCCCGCGTGGGGCAGGGACGCCGGCTCACGGCGATCCCCGGGCGGGTCCCGTCACCGGACGAGATACAGGCGAACTGCCGGTTCCATACGCGCTGTGGGCACTACCGGGAGACGGTGTGCGACGAACCCGCCGAGCTGCGGATGCTCTCCGCGGGCGGCGTTCGCTGCCACCGGGCGGACGAACTGTCGCTGGAAGGAGTGGTGGGCCCATGAGCCTGCTTGAGGTCACGCGGCTGTCCAAGTCGTATGTGCGCAAGCGCGACATGACAGGCCGCGCGGTGGCTCACCACCACGCGGTACGGGACGCCTCTCTGCACCTGGAGGCCGGGGAGACTCTCGCAGTGGTCGGTGAGTCGGGCGCGGGGAAGTCCACCCTCGGGCGGCTCGTTCTGCGCCTGATCGAACCCGACCGGGGTACGGTCGTCTTCGACGGGACCGACGTCGCACAACTGGGACGACGAGAACTGCGCGGCCTGCGCCGCCGCATGCAGATGATCTTCCAGGATCCGCACAGCTCGCTCGACCCGCGCGTCCCGGTCGGTGTCTCCGTGGCCGAACCGCTGCTGGTCCACTTCGGCACGGGACGCGCGGAACGTGAACGGCGCGCGGTCGATCTGCTCGACCGGGTCGGGCTGTCCCGCGCGACGGCACATCGGCATCCCGGGGAACTGTCCGGCGGCCAGTTGCAGCGCATCGCGATCGCCCGGGCCCTCGCGCTGGAACCGGCACTCATCGTCTGCGACGAGCCGGTCGCCGCGCTCGACATGTCGGTCCGCGCGCAGGTCCTCAACCTCATGAGCGACCTGCAGAGCGAACTCGGGCTGGCCTACCTGTTCATTTCCCACGACCTCGCACTCGTCGAGGTCATCGCCGACCGCGTCGCGGTCATGCGTCAGGGCGAGATCGTGGAGACCGGGACCACCGCGGACATCTACCTCCGTCCGCGGCACGAATACACACGCGAACTCCTGGCCGCGGTGCCGGTGCCACTTCCGCCGTCCATGCGCGAACGCCATGAAAAAGGCCCACCGGAGTGAAGGGCTGGTGCGGCTTCTGCGCCGCCGAGTCCATGGCCGCCGAGTCCATCGACGTCACCGTGACGGCCATGTCGAGCTTCTATGAGTGGCTGGACACGGTGGCAGCCCGGTGGCTCGTTGCCGCCGAGGGCTCTGGGGTCAAGTCAGCGGCGGACCTCGAAGGCGAGAAGGCGGGCACCGGGATGGGTACAGCCGCGTCGGCGTGCCACTGATCACCCTGGCCTGCGACAAGGCCCACCCTGACGAGGCGGCCCCGGGGTGTCACGGAACACGGGGGTCGGCATGGAAGGCGCGGTTCTGAACGTCGAACGGTCGGCGGCGGCACACTCCCCCGATCGGCCGGTGGCGTTCGCCCGGGTATCGGGGCCGTCACCGCGTTCCAGGGCTGGGACGAGAGCGCGCCGATGCCCGCCCAGTTCGTCGCCGGAGCCGCCGAGAAGTACGGCAAGTGGCACAGCCCGAACACCGATGTCCTGGCGAAGACGGCACTCACGTCCCAGCGTCACGCGCGGACTAACCCCCTCGCGGTCTTCCGCGCGCCGCTCATCGAATCCGGGACCCACAGCGCACACCCGCACCGTGCCGAGGCGACTTTCCACCCAACACGACATCGAAGGACGTACCCAGATGAGCACCACACCCGAATCCGCCGCCACAGCCGAAACCGGCCCAGTGCACAATACAGAAACACGGACCGCCTGGGAGATGCCGGACGTGTCCGGTCTTGCGGTCGGAGTGCTCGGCGGCACGGGCGATCAGGGCCGCGGCCTTGCCTACCGCCTGGCGCGGGCCGGGCAAAAGGTGATCATCGGCTCCCGGGCCGCCGAGCGTGCCCGGGCCGCGGCGGACGAACTGGGGCTGGGCGTCGAGGGCGCGGACAACGCCGAGTGCGCGCGGCGCAGCGATGTGGTGATCGTCGCGGTGCCGTGGGGCGGGCACGCCAGGACCCTGGAATCACTGCGCGATGAGCTGACCGGCAAGCTCGTCGTCGACTGCGTCAACCCCCTCGGCTTCGACAAGCAGGGTGCCTACGCGCTCAAACCCGACGAGGGCAGCGCCGCCGAACAGGCCGCCGCCCTGCTCCCCGGCTCCCGGGTCACCGCCGCCTTCCACCATTTGTCCGCCGTCCTCCTCCAGGACGCCACGATCGACGAGATCGACACCGATGTGATGGTCCTCGGCGAATCCCGCGCCGACACCGACCTCGTCCAGGCCCTGGCGGCCCGTATCCCCGGCATGCGCGGAGTCTTCGCCGGACGCCTGCGCAACGCCCACCAGGTCGAGTCCCTGGTCGCCAATCTGATCTCCGTCAACCGCCGCTACAAGGCCCACGCCGGCCTCCGCATCACCGATGTGTAGCCACCGACAAGGCATGCGGGTGGAGGTTTGGTCGTCAAGGGGGAGTGCTACCGGATGAACACAATGAAAGCGCATCACCTGACCTCGAACCGGTTGATTCGATACCAGCTCTGAGCTTGTTCCTTATCTACCAAGATCTTCCGGGCTCGCCGATGGCCGTGAGGGTCTCGGGGCGTTCGACGGTCTTGCCGACGTCGTAGCGGGGTGCTCGGTGCCGCGGCTCCAATGGTTCCCTTCGGCCGCGAGGCGTTACGCGGCCTGCTCGCCCGCCGTGGAGTCACCTTCCAGCGCACCAGGACCTGGAAGGAATCCACCGACCCCGATACTTCCACGGCCGCTACCCGGTCGGCGACGACATGTTGTGGGGCGTCAACCGCCGCAAGAAAGGTGCCGCGAACACGCTGGCCGCACTCAAGTCGATCCGCGCCGCCCGGCCCGACGGCGCCCCCATCTACGTGATCCTGGACAACCTGTCCGCCCGCAAAGGCACCGGCATCCGCCGCTGGGCTACAAAGCACAAGGTCGAGCTGTGCTTCACCCCGGCCTACGCCTCCTGGGCCAACCCCATCGAGGCCCACTTCGGACCGCTGAGGCAGTTCACCATCGCCAACTCCAACCACCCCAACCACACCGTGCAGACACGGGCCCTGCACGCCTGTCTACGCCGGTGCAACGCCAACGCCAACGCCAACGCCCGCCACCGTGACGTCCTGGCCGCCGAACGCAAGGAACGCGCCCGCATCCGAAGCGAGAAGGGCATCCGTCGGGGCGGACGCCCCCTCGACACCGCAGCCTGACCAACCGCGAACTTGCACAGCCACAGCGCATCATCGGTCCGCTCGTGGCCAAGCGCGGACGGCCGAAGCGTTGTGAAGATGATCTCGGCTGGGCAGACCCGGAGCCCCGAACGGGGCCGGTTCAGGAGAAGGACGGCGCCAGAGGAGAACGACTCAGGAGGCGGACGGCTCGATCTCCCCCGCGAAGACGATGACCTGGTCGATGAGGCTGTGCCGCAGATGGACGACGTCCGTTCCCGCCAGGCGGGGGCCTCCCCCAACAGGAAGCTGTTGATGCTCTGGTGAGTCCAGTGCTGGGCCGTGGGGTCTCGGATCCATGGCCGCTGCAGGCACGCTCGCTGTCGAAGGCCAGGAAGCGGAGGTAGGCGGCGAAGTCCGGCCTCTCGGTGTGCCCGCATCCCGAAACATCGACTCCTGGGAGCAGGTGGAATCCCGAGCTCGACGATCCGGCATGGGTCGAATGGAAGGGTGCCGACCCGCATCACTGGACAGCCGCCTGACGCCGACCAACCGTCGAGCAGTGTTCGGAGGTGTCTGTCCCGTCTCAAATGATCTGGTCGGCGGGTCTCAGGCGCAGGACTCCGTCGCGCCGACCGACGGGGCAACAGCCCGCTAGGGTGCGGGCTCGTACTCCACCACCGTGCCCGTGCAGCCCGCGGCCAGGGAGTACAGCCGATCCTGTTCCGCCTCGTCGGCGGCGAGGTTCCAGCGGAGTTTGGTGGCGGTCCACTCCGTGATGTACCGGCAGTGGGCTTCGGCGGACGAGGGAGCCATTGGGCGGGGACCTGGTCGGCCTTGGAGCGGTTGGAGCGGGCGGTCACCGCGACCAGCGAGGCTGCCTGGCCCTGGTCGTTGGCGTAAGCCGCCCGTGCTCCCGGGCCCTGTACAGAGCCCGGGACGAAGTGAGCCCGGGGCTACGGGCAGGCCCGGAGGCTTCCGCCGGGCCGGAGAAGACAGGGATGAGTTACGGCCAATCCGCCGCATCACTCGTGTCATACCGGCGTCTCAAAGGGCACGCTTCCCGTGCCACTTGTCACACCCGCCCCAGCAGTCTCTACCCGTAACGGGCACCCCTGTGCCCTCACGGTGGGCCACACGCGTGCCCGCACACTCCCGCCCGTCCGGCAGAACGGCGGGCGGGCCCGACCCCGGCCGTGACACACGGCCGTCACCGAGGAGTTCGGATGAGACGACTGTCCCGCAGAGCACCGGCCGCCGCGGTACTCCTGACCGGCACCGCCCTCCTGGCGGTGGCCCTGCCGCCCGCGACCGCCGGGGCCGCACCCCCCACGCCCGCCGCCGCGGTCCCCCGCGCCGGAGCGCTGCCCGTGGCCCTCAGTCCGGCCCGGCAGGCCGCCCTCCTCGCGGACGCCACCGCGGCCCGCGCCACCACCGCGGCCACGCTCGGCCTGGGGCGCGCGGAGCAACTCGTGCCGCGGAGCGTCCTCCAGGACGCCGACGGCACCCTGCACACCCGCTATGAACGCACCTATGACGGGTTACCCGTCCTGGGCGGCGATCTGGTCGTCCACACCGCACCGTCCGGTGCCACCAAGGGCGTGACCAGGGCGACCGGGGCCCGGATCGCTGTCCCCAGTACCAGCCCGGCCCGCAATGCCACCTCCGCCAGGACGTCGTCCCTGGCGGCGGCCAAGGAGGAGGGCACCAAGGGCGCGGCACTCGGCCGGGCTCCCCGCAAGGTCGTCTGGGCGGTCGGAGGCCGGCCGGTCCTCGCCTGGGAAACCGTGGTCCACGGCACCCAGCCCGACGGAACGCCCAGCGAACTCCACGTCGTCACCGACGCGACCACCGGCGCCGAACTCAGCCGCCGCGAGGCCGTGCTCAATGCTGCCGGTGACACCCGGAGCGTACCCGGAGCCACCGGCCGCGACCTCCGCAAAGCTCAGAGGAAGGGGAGTGGGAACGGGACCGGATACAGCCGGTACAGCGGCAAGGTCAAGCTGGGCACCTCCCGCTACGGTTCCCTGTACAACATGACCGACAGCGCCCGGGGCGGGCACCGGACGTACGACCTCATGAACGACCCGTACGGCGACAGCAGCGGCGATCTCGTCACCGACACCGACAACATCTGGGGCGACGGCACCTCGGCGAACCGGCAGACCGACGCGGTCGACGCCGCCTACGGAGCCCAGGTCACCTGGGACTACTTCGCCCAGGTGCACGAACGCTACGGCGTCAGGAACGACGGCGACGGCGGGTCCGCCAAGGTGCACCGGCAGGGCATCCGTGGCGCCTTCTGGCAGGACTCCTGCTTCTGTGTGACCTACGGCGACGGCGGCACCAGCCCGTACACCTCCATCGACATGGCGGCCCACGAAATGGCGGCCGGCCTCATCTCCCGCACCGCGAAGCTGGGCTACTACGGCGAGTCCAACGGACTGGCGGAGGCGACCAAGGACATCTTCGCCTCATCCGTGGAGTTCCACGCCGACAACTCGCACGACCCGGGCGACTACCTCACCGGCGAGGAGGTCGACTCGGGCGGCCTCAACCACTATCCGCGCCATATGGACCGGCCCGCGCAGCAGCTCAGGGGCACGAACTACTGGCACCCCCGTATCTCCTCCAGCACCCATGGGCACTACATGGCCGGCCCGGCCACTCACTGGTTCTATCTGGCCTCCGAGGGCAGCGGCCCCAAGACCGTCAACGGTGTCGCCTATGACAGCCCCACCCACGACGGACTGCCCGTCGCCCCCATCGGTCGCGCCGCCGCCGAGAGGATCTGGTACCGGGCCCTCACCCTCTACATGACCTCCACCACCGACTACGCCGGGGCCCGCACCGCCACCCTCGCCGCCGCCGCGGACCTCCACGGGGCGTCCTCACCGACCTATCGCAAGGTGATGGACGCCTGGGGCGCGGTCAACGTCGGCACCCGGCCCGACGGCCCCGCCCCCAGGCCGCCCGGCCCCGTCTTCGAGAACACCACCGACGTCCCCCTGCCCGCCCATCCCGCGACGGCCGAATCGCCGATCACCGTCACCGGAGTCCCCGGGAAGGCGCCCACCATCCTCGTCGTGGACGTGAATGTCGCCGAATCCTCGCCGCTGATGGAACTGGTGGCACCGGACGGCACCGCCTATCCCCTCGTGAACGGACCCTGGAGCGAGAACGGGCCCACCATCGCCACCACCGGCGTCGACGCGTCCTCCGAGACCGCCAACGGCACCTGGAAGCTCCGGGTGCGGGCCGGAGGCGGCTACCGGCCCTTCATCGACAGTTGGAAGCTGTCCTTCTGACCCTGCTGACCCGGTGACCAGCGCGCCGTCCGGATCCTGACACGGGGGCGGCGGCCGGACCTCTCTGT
>NZ_JBSGUP010000079.1:0-19404 GCF_053607985.1 Streptomyces sp. NPDC055078 | reverse complement strand
CGGCAGTCCCCGCTCTTCTTCCCGCGGGTGGGAGGGTACGGCCGGCACATCCGTCCGCCGGGCAGGCGGCCCGCTCCTTACGACTGCGGTTTCAGGCCGCCGACCGGGCTCACGCCGGTGTCTCCGGACCGGCCGCCTGCGGCAGGAGCCAGTCGGACAGCTCATCGGCGGTCACGACGGCGGTCGCGACATGTTCCGCCCATTCGATGAACGCCTCGTACTCGTATCTGCCCATGCTGGGCTCGCCCGGACAGCAGTCGCGCAGAACGACCGCCCGGTACCCCAGATCGAGCGCCTCCCGGGCGGTCGACTCCGGACATCCACGGCTGCTGACACCGATGACGAAGAGGTTCATCACGCCGTTCATGACGAGGATTCGCCCGAGCGGCGTGCCGCTGAAGGCGCTCAATCCGGTCATCCGGAGGGTGATCTCGCCTTTCCGCGGCGCCACGGCCTCGTAGAACTCCGCGTCCCAGCTGCCCACGATGTTCCTGCCGACCTGCGGGATCTCGCCGAGCCCTCCGCTCTTGCTGTTGAGCTCCGGATAGCCCTCCGACCATGCTCCCTGGGCGAACACCACCAGCATGCCGGCCTGCCGGGCGGCGGCGAGTGCCGTCTGTACCTGGGGAATCGCCTCGGCGATCATCGCAGGCCAGGGCGGTGAGTTCCGCATGAAGAAGCCTTCGGGGTGCACTGCGTGATTCGTGTAGTGCATGACCACGAGGGCCGATCGTTCGGCGTCCATCTCCTGTAGTGTCATCTGTCCCATTTCCCGAATCCTTTCCTGTGCGGACGGCTGATGTGTGTGTTGTCGACGGTGCTGTGACACGAGCTGATCGAGCGGGTCCGGCCCAACGGGGCTCATTCGGCGGTACGGTGCGGTGTTCAACCAGGGCCCGCGGGGCCGCCTTCCGGCGGGCCGGTCCGCAGCCGGTCGCCGCCATCGGGATTCAGACAGCCGTGCTCAACGGCTGGTCGGTCGGCGCACGGGCAGGCAACGCCATGCTGATCGCGGCCACGACGGCGACCACGGCGATGGTGAGCCACAACACAGTGGTGTACGTGTCCCACGTCGGCACCGGGATGCCGGGGAGCAGGTCACTGGCCAGCACGCTGCCACTGATCTGACTGCCCAGTGTGCCGCCGACACTGCGCAGAACGAAGGGCAGTCCGGCGATGCTGGTGGCTCGTTCAGCGGGCACGGAGGCGGTGACCACGTTGATCAGCTCGGTGAATACGAGCCCGAGCCCCATGCCCAGGATCCCCGCGGCGACAGCGTAGGTCACCGCGTCGGTCGCGAGGGTGAGCATGGTGACGCAACTGCCGACAATCAGCACGTTGCCCAGGGTGATCACGAGCCGTGGACCGAGCAGCCGTTCCAGTGGGCCGGTCAGTGCCGCGGCGATCGCGCCTGTGACGCCGAGCGGCAGCAGTATCAGGCCGGTTGTGGTGGCGGTGCCACCGAGTCCGTAGCCGGTGGATTCCGGTGCCACGACGATGTTGGGGATGCAGACGTACGCCAAGGTCGTGGCGAAGCCCACCATGAACGAGCCCACCGCCGTGATCGCCAGGACACGTCTGCCCAGCCGGAGGTCGACCAGCGGCTCATCGACTCGCAGTTCCACGACGACGAAGAACGCGAGGAGTACCAGCGAGAGGACCACCGAACCGAGCAGACCCGCCGAGAGCCACCCCCAATCGGGTGCCATGGTCACGCCGATCAGCAGGACCAGCAGCCCGCTTCCCAGCAGGGCCGCACCGGTCCAGTCGACATCGCCCCGGTGCTGTGGCCGCATGGCCGGGGTGGCCACCGCGGCTGCCAGGCCGATCACGACCAGCAGGACGAGGCCGCCCCAGTACAGCCAGCGGTAGCCGACCGCGTTGATGATCGGGCCGGCGAGGACAGGCCCCACGCCGGTACTGAGTGTGACGCCGGCGATGATGATCCCATTGCCGCGGCGCACCAGGTGCGCCGGCTGTGTGTCCCGGATGACACCGGTTGCCAGGGGGGCGAGGCTGAGTCCCACACCCTGCAGGATCTGGCCGATCGCCAGCTGCCAGACGGATGTCGCCGCCCCGGCCAGTGCCACTCCGACGGCGACGATCGCCAGTACCGAGAGCAGGATCTTCCTCTTGTCGGCGACATCGGCGAGTCTGCCCACCAGCGGAGTGCTCACCGCCGATGACAGCAGCAGACCGGTGAAGACCCAGGCGACCGACGCGGTAGTACCGTCGACACCGGCCTGGATCTCGGGCAGGGCCGGAGCCAGCATCGATTCGAGGAGGAAGTAGACGACCACCGCGCTGGTGGAGATGAGGAGCATGGGGCGTGGTCGTGGTCGTGTTCGTGGTGATGCCGGCATACCGGAACCTCCGTCTGAGGCGTAGAGGAATGTGGAGCAAACGTCTCCATCAATGACCGGAGCCCGACGGTGGGGGGCTGAACTGCTCGGTCGTCCGATCCGGCCGTACACTGCGCGGTGGTGCGCAGCGGCGTCCGGGTGGCTGTGGGTGGGCTGTTTCACGAGCGGGCAAGCAGCTCCGGAAGTGGTGCCGTGGCGGCCTCCCGCGACGGGCGGCTCATTCCTGCGGAACCCACAGGCGGTTGTACCGGCGGACGGCGAGCCCATGCGCCTCCAGGCTGGTGAATCGCGCCGCTGTCCCCTCGTCCAGCGTCGAGGCGAGGCGATTGAGCGCCTCCGGGGCTGTGTCGTCCCAGCGTCCGGTGTCCAGTCGGCGCGTCATGACCTCGATCAGGGCGGCGCTTTCGGCGGTACTGGACGCGAGGTGTCCCTCCGAATCGACGAAGGCGAAGCGGACCAGGTCGCCGTTCCCCGTCGCGTGCACTCGCTCGCGGTAGCCCTGAGCAAGGCTGAACGGAACCGCGGTGTCGCCCAGTCCGTTCACCCGGAGGACAGGCACCCGGGGGTTCCCTGTGACATTGCGTCCGGGTGCGTTCCAGAATTCGAGCGCGAACTCCGACGCCTCGATACGGGGTGCCGCGTTGACCCGTTCCAGGTCGGCATCCAGTGTTGCTCCCGCCTCGGCGTACAGTTGCTCAACAGCACGCCGGTAGTGT
Source organism: Streptomyces sp. NPDC055078 (assembly GCF_053607985.1). Lineage (NCBI taxonomy): Bacteria > Bacillati > Actinomycetota > Actinomycetes > Kitasatosporales > Streptomycetaceae > Streptomyces > Streptomyces sp. NPDC055078. The sequence continues at coordinate 16,325 of NZ_JBSGUP010000079.1, read as the reverse complement.
CCGTTTCCGTTCTCGAAGAGGTCGGCGTAGTCGACACCGGTGTTCCACGAGAGCTGCTGCCCGCGACCTCCGTTCTCGAAGATGATGCGCCCGGCGCCGCCGGCGTTCAGCGCGTCCTCGTTCACGAGGTGGTACATGCTGTGCTGCAGCTCGTGCGGATTGTCCAGCTTCGGCTTCGGATACAGTCCGCTCCCCCAGGCCGGCCACTGTCCGATGGTGATCGCCAAGGCGATCCGGGCCCGTCCCCGCGCGGTGCGCTGCGCCGCGCCGATGGCCGCGCGCCACGCGTTCTCGATCGCCGCGTCCGGCAGGTAGGCGATCGTGTCACCGACTCTGCGCATACCCGCGTTGGGCAGGCCCGCGACCAGCAGTTCGTCAAGCGTTGTCAGACCCGCGGCTTCGGCGTCCGGGCCGATGAGCGCCTTGAGCGCGAACCACATGTCCAGGTGTGTGTTCATGAGCCATACGGGCGTATGTGCGTCGAAGGCGATCACGCCGTCGACGCGTTCGGCGAAGTCCTCCGCGACCGCCAGCGACACATGGCCCCCGCCTGAGCCTCCGTACTGGATCACTCGCGCGGGTGCCCCGAACATGGACTCGAAGCGGACCAGCACCTCGTCGAGCATCGCGATCTCGTGCACGGGGTCGTACTGGAAGAAGTCCATGGGGTGCCGCGCGGTCCCCGCGACCGCGTATCCGCGCGTCAGCATGGACCGGTAGCGGTCGGCGCTGCCGCCCGTCGCCCCGGTGGAGGCGAGCAGCGATTCGTCGAGCGGTGTTTCGTCGGCGGCACTGGCGAAGTCCATGTCCCGGATGAGGACACCATTCCAGTTCGAGGGCACCCGCATCAGGAACGGGGTGCCGTCGGGGAGCGTTCCGCGCTGTTCCCGGGTCTCCATCACCGCTCACCGGCCGACAGGCCGCGGAGCCACTCGATCATCACCTGGGCAAGCTCCTGAGGGCGTTCGACCTGAATGGTGTGGCCGGAGCCCTCCCATTCGATCGCTTTGGAGTGGGGGTGCTGGAAGGTCGTCCTCTCCCACGCGGCTTTCCCCGGCAGGGAGTGGATCGCCAGTACGGGTGATCGACGGCCTTTGAGGTACTCGGTCGCGGTGTCGCGCTGGAACACTCCGGATGCCGCATCGGCGAGACCTTCGTAGGGCTTCCAGACCATCTCGTTCGGCATGCTCTGGATGCGCCGGCTGTTGAAGGTCCGCAGAAAGTCGGGGGTTTCCGGTGTTGTCCCCGCGGCATTCATCTGGTCGAGGAGGATCCGCTGCCCTTCGCCCGGCGCCCGCCGCCATTCCTCACGCCCGGCTTCGAGTACCGCCACGAACTCCCGGTCGTGCCCGTACGCAGGGTCCACGGCGACCATCGCCGTGACGAGGTCGGTGTGCTCAACCGCCATCGATGCCGCGACCGCGGCCCCGAGGGAGTGCCCGACAGGGACCACCTGCTCGCAATCGAGATGACGGACGAGGTCGACCATGTCGTGAACCAGGTGTTCCAGTGCGTAGTTCCCGGGAGCGGACGAGTGCCCGTGGCCTCTCAGGTCGCATGCGACGACCCGGTACCTGTCATTGAGCAGCGGAATGAGCCAGACCCAGTCGTTCGAGTCCACTCCCCACCCGTGCATCAGCAACAGCGTCTGGGGGCCTTGCCCCTCGTCTGTGTAGAACAGTCGCGTATCACCACTGTCCAGGTAGGGCATTCCCACCACTCCTTCCATATGGATTCAGACTGAGTTCCGATCGGCCTACGCGGCCACCCGCCGGGTCGCGTTGCCCACCCGCATGCACGGCACAGCTATCCGGGGTCGTGGTCCACCGGATCAGATGGAACGGCATCCTCCGAACTCGGGATCACGTCCGCTCGTACACCAGCTCACCTTCGAAATAGGTTTCCAGGACCTTGAGTTCGGCCACTTCCGCATCCGCGCACGTCAGGATGTCCCGATCCAGTACGACCAGGTCCGCGTACTTTCCGGCTTCCAGCGACCCGATGCGGTCCTCCCGCTTGAGCGCGTAGGCGGCATTGCTCGTGTACATCCTGAGCATCTGCTCCCGGGTGATCGCCTGGTCCGGGAGCAGTACCCCGGCAAGGGTGTCGTTCGTCAATGCGGAGTACTGCCCCAGGAAAGGCCGCTCGGGGTCGTACGTCGCGGCGGGGATGTTCGAGCCGCCGCTGACCACGAGGCCGGCGTCGAGCCAGTCCTTGATACGGGGGGCCCACATGTTGACCGTTTGGTTCCAGGCGTCCTGCTTCATTCCCTGGTGGAACCCGGTGGTCTGGATCTGGCTGTGCATACGCAGCGAGCGCTCGGCCGCGTAGTAGCTGAGAAGCGGGTTGGGATTCAGCATGAGTCCGAGCTTCTTCGCGCGCTCGATGTCCTGCGGTCGCCGTAGCCCGTGGGGGTGCGTCAAGGTGTGCCGCCGTCGTGCGAACGTCTCCGGGGCGGCTTCCGCTGCGGTTTCCAGAATGGTCAGCACTTCGTCGACCGATTCACTCACCCCGATGCTCGGCGGAATGGCGACAGTCCAGCCGCGGGCCACGGATTCGAGGACCATGTCGCGGAGACCGGGCTCATCGATCTGCATCCAGCCCTCAAGGTTGTAGCCGATCGACACTCCCTCGATCCACAGCCGGTCGCCGCCCATCTCCCATGGTTCGAAGTAGGACCCGAAGAACTGGTCCCGGTCTTCCTTGGCCCACAGATGCCGTTCCGGCACGGCGACCAGTACGCTCAGCCGGTTCCGCAGCAGACCTCGGCGATGGGCGTCCGCCCAGGCCCGGATCTCAACGGGGTAGGTCGCGTCGTCCCGTACGGTCGTGATACCGCAGGCGTGGTTGACCCGCTGCTGTGCCAGAGCCGCGTCCACCACTGCCTCATGCTCGAAGTGCAGGAAGTCCCACTCCCACGCCGGTCCTCCGAGCAGCCGTGACCACGCTTCCCTCGCCATATCGGCCGCTCCCCCGATGAGCTGGCCGGTGGGCTCGCCGTTCTCGTCGCGCGCGATGATTCCGTCGGGCCCCGTGGGGTCCGGTGTGTCCCTGCCGATGCCCGCCAGCCGCAGGGCGTAGCTGTTCGCGATGATCGGCCGGCCGCCCTGCCTGATGTAGACGGGATGTTTGGGCGCGATCTTGTCGAGATCCCAGCGGTTGGGCCACCGGCCGTCGGCGAGTGCCCCTCGGTACATACAACCGGCCGCTACCCACTGCCCCTCCGGGGTGATATCCACCCGATGTTTGATGGCCGCGAGGATCTCGTCGATGGAGGTGAGCGTGATGAGGTTGACAGCGCCGCGGTCCCCCAGCATGTCGATACCCGCGGTGATGAAGTGCTGATAGCTGTCGATCTGACCGGGCACGACACATTTGCCGTGCAGGTCGACCTTCTCGGTCCCCTTCCCGGCCAGGGCCTCGACGTCAGCCTGTGTGCCGACGGCGACGATTTTCCCGTCTGCGATGGCCAGCGCCTGGGCGATGGTGAACTCCCGGTCGACCGTGACGATCTTCCCATTGGTCAGAATGAGATCGGGTGCGATCATTGGCTGATGTCTCCTGTCTATCTGAAATCAGTAGAGTGTGATTGATCGATGGGAGGACGGTTTTGCGGCGAGCGCGGTCCTCGTCCGGCCGGGACTGCTTTACCCGGCGGACACCGCGAAGGCACGCTGCGCCGGCCCTCCCGCCCTTCTCGGCTCTCAGCCGATCGGACTGTGTGGAGAAGCCGTGCCGGTATGCCGGTGCCTGACTTCTCTTCGGCCGCCGATCTGTTCCGGTCAGGGTTTCGGCTGTTCACCGGACGGCGCGGAAGAGGTGCCGGCAGGTGTGCGCTGCGGGTGCCCGAAGCCGGCACTCGGGATGACCCGGCACACGGAGTCGAACGTCATCAGGTTCTCCCCCGTACTGTCGACGGCAGGCCAGCGCAGGGATTCCGTTTCGGGCGTGCCGTCACGGATGAAGGAGATCCACGCACGGTGCATCTGTGCACTGATTGAGGCCATGAGTCCCGGTTCGAGCCCGGCCAGGAACGGCGCGTCCCACTTCTCCGCGTTGGCGAACGTGAAGGGAAGCTCCAGGCAGTGCGTGGCACCGAGTTTGCCGCCGAACGCCAACGAGTCGAGATTGAACTGGTATCCGTAGGTGTCACCTCGGTCCGCGCGGCGCGCCAGGACGCCATTCGCCGGGGATCTGAACATATGGTCTCCGCACTCCGCGCTCAGTACGTCACGTGCGTCGTCGCCGACCACATCGGTATATCGGCGGTAGACGGTCTCGGGGTCGTCATGTCTTTTCCGGAGGACTGCGACGACGTCGTCGACGGCGCTCTGGTCATATTGCGGATCGGCGATGAAGGGGAACGTTCCTTCATCCTGCGTCCAGCCAATGAGCAGCTCGACCCGGGAGTCTGCCAGTGCGTCCTGCGGGTGGATGGGCATGAGGTCGTCGATAACGGGCGTGAACGCGAGATTCCACCGTCCGAATTCCGCGAGCCGGCGCAGCACCGCGATCGTTCCCTCGACGAGGCGTTCGGTTGGTTCGCCGACGAGGCCCAGTCGGTCGGCGTGGCCGAGTGAGTCGGCCAGTACATCGGTACGTTCGGCCGCTTCCTCGTGCGCCGGGAGATCGAGTCCCAGTGGTGCGCTCTGAACGATCGCGCGATGAAAGAGCCGGGAAACCGTGGGGTGCCGGGCAAGAGCTCCGATGGAGAATCCTCCGCCGGACTGTCCCATGAGAGTGATGGAATCCGGGTCGCCGCCGAAGCCGGCGGCGTTCTCGGCGATCCAGCTCAATGCCGCTGCCTGGTCGCTCAGCCAGAGGTTCGAGTGCCCGGGCACCATGCCGTGCAGGAAACCGAAGGCACCAAGGCGATAGTTGATCGTCACGACAACCAGGTTCCCGTTTCGCGCGAAACCGTCGCCGGAATAACAGGGCATGTTTCCCGAGCCGGTGAGGAAGCCGCCGCCGTGGATCCACACCAGTACCGGACGTTTCGCTCCGTCGAGCCCTGGTGTCCAGACGTTGAGCGTCAGGCAGTCCTCCCCGAACGGTGGAGACCCGTGCTCGCCCAGGATGGGGTTCCCCCCGGGCACGTAGGGCTGGGGTGCGCTCAGCCCATAGCGTGTCGCGTCGCGAACACCGGCCCACCCTTCGTGAGGTTGTGCGCGTCGCCAGCGCAAGTCACCGACCGGCGGCGCCGCGTAGGGGATGTCCCGGAACACGGCCAGCCCGTTCTCCGAACTTCCGCGGACGGCGCCACTGGAAGTAATCACAATCTGCGTCATCGAACCTCGTCTCTTCTGAGTTCTCCCAGCGTCCTGGAGGCAGGTCGGCCGGCTCGACGTCGGCCGCCGACGCGGCCGAGTCCGGAGGAGCGAACGGTCACCGGGCATCGGCCGACACCGGCTTCAACATGGCGGTTCGCGCCTATCGAAGCCGTAACCAGCAGTTTTGACTGAACTGGTCCGTCTAGTTCAGCTTCTGGTAGCGTAGGCCCTCATGGAGCAGAGTCAAGGGGTCCCGGAGAAGATGAAGCGCGAGAGGCGAGACGAGCGGCGCCTGGGCGGCACTACCGACGAGAAGCGATCCGCGATCATCGAGGCGGCTCAGGCGGTTTTCCTCGAACGAGGATTCGCCGGTACCACCATGGACCTCATCGCTGCCACGGCCAACGTGTCCAAGGCCACCGTGTACGCGAAGTTCGGCAGCAAGGACGAGCTGCTCGCCGAGATCGTCGCCTCCGCGGCCGACCGTATCCACCAGGAGATCGACGGGCACGACGACCCGCACGAGGATCTGCGCACCAGGCTGACCGCTCTGTCCCGCCGTTACGCCCAGGTGTTGTTCGACCCCCGCACCGTGGGCCTGCTCCGCCTCGTCGTGGCCGAGTCACACAACCGCCCCGACATCGGCAAGCGCTACCTGCGGGCCGGTCCCCTCCCGGCCATTTCCCACCTGGCGGCCGCGCTCCGCGAGTTCGTCGACCGCGGCGACCTGGCCATCGACGATGTCGACCTCGCCGCGCTCCAGTTGGTCGGAATGCTCCAGGCCCGGCGTCTGTACGCGCTGCTCGACCCGAGCATGCTCCCTTCCGAGGCGGAGATCGCCGCCACCGCGGCGGCTGACGTCGAGGTGTTCCTCTCCGCATACGGCACCTGAGGCCCGGGCGCCGCCAAGTGAGCCAGGAAGTCCTGCCACTCCTGCGCCGTGGGCCCGCGGCACTCCTCCCCGGGCCGCAGCGGCGCTGGAGGAGGAACGGCATCGGGGCACTCCAGAGCCGTTCCAGACTGTCGCAGGCGGCGACCAGGGGCATGGCCTGCCGCCCGCGCCGGACGCTACCTGCGCGCACTGCGGCGAAAGATCCCAATCGAGTTGCGAACGCAAATGATCGTTAGCCGTCCTCGGCTATTCGCCGGCTTCGGCCGGGCCATGCACGACCCCCTCTGCGCGGGCCCCGCCCGCGTGCGCTGTGTTCAGTGCGAGCGGGGCGGAGGGCGACCGATCTCGCTGCCCGCGAGCAATGCGGATGCCTGGAAAGCGATCCATAGCTCCGTGATGTCGGCCGTTTCCGCCAGTTTCCGGTCGGTGAGATCCTGTACGCGCTGGATGCGGTACATCACCGTCTGTTTGTGCACGTTCAGCGCGGCCGCGGTGCGTTGCCACGAGCGCTGGTGCACCAGGAATGTCTGCAGGGTGCCGGTCAGGTCGGTGCCGTTGGTGGCGTCGTATCGGATGAGGGGGCCCAGTACCCGGTCGACGATGGAACGAGCTTCTTCCACACTGCGAAGGACGGTGTGAACCGTCTTCTCGCCGTAGCGCACCAGCCGGTCCTCGGAACTGCGGGCGAGGGACAGCGCCCAGACCGCCTCGTGCTGCGCTTCCGGGATCCCTTCCTGTGTCTTTCGGGTGCTGAGGCCGGCCGGAGTGTGGGCGCCGAGCCGGTTGCGCAGCACAGCCAGGTCCGACTCCTCGTCCCGTAGCAGAGTCATCAGCACGTCTCCGCGCTGGAGGAGCAGGTGCGGGACACGCCTGCGGCCGAGAACCAGGTGCAGATCCTGCTGCCTCGGTCCTGCCTCATGGTGCAGGGCGACCACGACCAGGTCCTCGGACGGCAGATTGTGGAGAGTCAGTTCCTGGCGTGCTGCGTCCGTCTCAATCCTGGAGTCCAGCAACTGGGCCAGCAGCTCCGATCCCAATCGGCGTTCGTGCTCCCGCAGCATGGCCTGCCGCGCCGTCTCGACAGCCGCAGCAGTCGCCAGGTGGTGCAGGAGAGAGGTGTCCATCCCGGGGAGGTCGACGGAGACAAGGACCGTGGGCTCTTCCGCCGGAACCTCGACGGCCAGCACGCTCGTGTTCCTGGGCCAGGGCAGATGAAGGACTCCTGGGATGCGGCCCTCGTGTTCGCGCACTGCGGTAAGAAGCGCCTGGGCCAGTTCAGGCTCGGGCTTGTCCCCTGCGGGGTCGACCGGATTGGCAGTTGCCGTGTCCAACAGCAGGAGGCGACAGCCCAGTTCGCGTCCAAGGCGAGCTGTGGGCGAGTCTCCGGTGCGGCCGTCCAGACTGTTCCGCAGGGCTCCGTAGACCCTTTCGATCTGGCCGAAGCGCGCCGGGGTCTCGCCTGAGTTGGCGTCGGCGACGGCGCGGGCGACGGCGACAAAGCTGACGGAGTAGGAGGCCGTGAGGATGGCCAGGCCGTGGCGGTCGGCTTCCTGTGCGAGTTCCTGGCTCAACTGCGGGGTCTGCGGGTCTTCGCCGATCAGGATGCCGCTGGCACCGGCGCGGGCACATCGCTCGACGAGAGCTGCCTGGGCACGCCCGCCGGCCGACAGGGTGCACCCGTTGCGCATGAGCAGTTCACCGCCGGCCATCCAATCCCAGGGGCTGTCGAGGTCTGAGGCGTGCGCCCACGTCACCGTGCGGCTCAGCCCGTCCGAGCCGGCGAACAGCGAAAGCCGCAGGTGAGGTAGGCCGAGCACGGTCGCAACAGTGGCCGGCACATCGACTCCATCCACGTACTATAACTTCGCCGCAATCTTCTTATGCGATCGCTCAAGACGCAAGGGGAGATTGTGGTTTTCGATCTGTGGACCTCCACCCCCCGCTGGCCGGAGACTCCCTGGAGTCCCGACACGCGTGACGCGGCCGAGACACGGATCGCCCCAGGTCAGGGGCAGCAAGGAGCTACTGATGCCAGAGCATCCGGTTGCATCGGCAGCGGAGCGGGCCGAAGGCGCCGGCGGTTCCCAGGAGAGCCGGCTGAATCGTGGATTCAGCTTCCGTTCAGCCTTCTCGATGGCCATTGCCGACGTGTCGCCCATCGTCGCCCTGTACGCCATCTTCACCCTGGGGCTGTTCTCGGCGGGCCCGGCCTTCTTCTGGGCGTTCCCCGTGGTTCTGGTCGGCCAGCTGCTCGTCGCCTGCGTCTTCGGTGAGCTGTCCTCGCGCTGGCCCTACGCCGGCAGCGTGTACCAGTGGACCCGGCACATGAGGGGCGCGTCCTGGGGCTGGGTGGCCGCATGGGCCTACATCTGGGGGCTGACCATTGCCCTGTCGACCCTGGCCTATGGTGCGGCGGGGTTTCTGCTGGCAGCTCTGGGCGTCACCGAGGTCAGTCAAGGCATGACGGTGGCGACAGCCATCGCCGTGCTCGCCCTCGGCAGTCTGGCGAACATGGTGGGGCGCCGGATTCTCAAGGTGATGGTGATTGCCAGCATCATCTGCGAAGTCATCGGCTCCGTCGGTCTGAGCACGGTTCTGTTGATCTTCCACCGGGTGAATCCGGTGGACGTCCTCTTCGACGGTTTCGGCACGCAGGGGGCCGGCTCCTGGCTGGGCGGCCCACTGCTGGTGGCCATGGTGTACGTAGGCTGGTCGTTCGTCGGCTTTGAGGCAGCCGGATCCATCGCGGAAGAGGTGGAGCGCCCGGAACGCAACGTACCGAAAGCGATCATCCTTTCCCTGCTGTGCGTGGCTGCCACGGTGATGTACTCCAGCGTCGCCCTGATCCTGGCCATCCCTGACCTCGACAAGGTCATGGCTGATCAGCCGGGCGACCCGGTGACCGACACACTGGTCAGCCAGTTGGGCTCAGGCGTCGCCCGCCCACTGCTGATATTGTTTGTCATTGGGTTTATATCCAGTTTCCTGGCAGTGCAGGCTGCGGTCTCGCGCTGTCTGTGGGGTTCGGCCCGGGATGATGCGTTGCCCGGATCGAAGGTCTTGGTCAGGCTTGCCGGCCCCGAAAGGCTTCCGGTCAACGCCATCGCCCTGACCGGTGTCGTGGCGGCCGTCCTCGTCCTGCTCGCGGGCAGCGACCTCTACGGCGTGCTGGTCAACTTCACCACGATGGGCTTCCAGATCGCCTTCGCTGTCCCGGTCATCGGCGCTGCCATCACACGGCTCCGGGGCCGATGGCAGCCGGGCGCCTTCAGCCTCGGCCGGTGGGGAACCCCCGTGACGATCCTCGCGGCGCTGTGGACCATCGCGCAGACAGTGAACATCGCCTGGCCACGCTCCTCCATGGGCGACACCTGGTACCTGCGCTGGAGCATGCTCTTGACAACGGGATTCCTCACCGTCGTCGGTACCCTAGTCTTCGCAATCGTGCGAAATCGCATCAAGGCACCTCTGGCGAGCCGGCTGTCCGCTTCCGCACGGTCTCTACCAGACGCCTCCCCCGCCCCTGTCGATACGGTGAAGGAAAGTACATGACATCCCCTCAGGTCGCCCTGGTCACCGGGGCCGGCAGCGGCATGGGTGCTCAGGTTGCACGCGACCTCCAGGCTCAAGGCTGGCAGGTGGCCGGCATCGACCGGAACCCCTTCCGAAGTCCCGCCGTGGACCTGGCGCTGACCGGCGATGTCGCTGATGCCGGTCAGATGCAGGAAGCGGTCGCCCGCGTCCATCAGGAGCTCGGACCGATCAAAGGTCTGGTGACCGCCGCCGGACACTACGCGGTATCCCCATTCGGGGAGATCACCGCCGAAGACTGGAACCTGATGCTGCGTGTGCATCTGGGCGGACTCGCCAACCTTGCTCGTGCGGTGCTGCCCTCGATGGTCGAGCAGGGCAGTGGAAGCATCGTTGCCATCTCCTCGGAGCTGGCCATCGGCGGCGGCGAGGGCGAAGCGCACTACGCGGCGGCCAAGGGGGCCGTCATCGGGCTCGTCCGCAGCCTTGCTGCCGAGTTCGCTGCGCACGGCGTTCGCGTCAACTCAGTCGCGCCGGGCCCCACGGACACTCCCATGCTGCCTGCGGACTCCCCCTGGCGCGCGCCCGACTACCTCGCCACCTTGCCCGCACGCCGGCTCGCGACCCCTGAGGAGATCGCCGCCATCGTGCGCTATCTGCTGCAGGAAGCAACCTTCTGCACCGGCGAAATCATCTCCCCGAACTCCGGAGCAGTGATCTGACCATGTCCGACTCCCAGCCGGCTCCTTCGGCGTTCGCCCTCGTGACGGGCGCAACGCAGGGGATCGGAAGGTCCGTCGCCCTTCGACTGGCTCAGGACGACGCCCGTGTGGCCGTGAACGGGCCTGCGCACACACCCTCGATGGACGCGGTGGTTCAGGCCGCCCGTGGTGTGGCCGCTCCGGCCGACGTGGCCGACCCAGCCCAAGTTCATGCCTTGGTGCAGAAGCTCCAGCAGGACGTCGGCGACATCGACGTCCTGGTCTGCAACGCCGCCTACATGACCATGGGCAGCTTCCTGGACTCCGACGAGCAGGACTGGTGGAGCATCGTCGACACCAACCTGAGCGGCACGTTCCACCTCATCCAGGCGGTCCTGCCCGGCATGCGCCGCCTGGGCCGCGGCCGCATCGTCGTGATCTCCTCCGAGTGGGGCGTCACAGGCTGGCCCAATGCCGGCGCCTACGCAGCGTCCAAGGCCGGGCTGATTGCCTTGGTCAAGAGCTTGGGGCGAGAGCTGGCTCCCGAGAACATCCTGGTCAATGCGATCGCACCGGGCGTCGTCGACACACCTCAGCTCGAAGTCGATGCGGGCGACGCTCAGATCCCTCTCTCCGCCCTGCACCAGAGGTACGCGGCCGGCATCCCGCTGGGCCGGATCGGCCGCCCCGAGGAGATCGCCTCGGCCGTTGCACTCCTCTCCGACTTCTCCATCGGTTCCCTCGTGGGCCAGACCATCCAGATCAACGGAGGAACCACCCGGTGTCGCGCCTGAACTCCCCTGCCCGGACAGCTCCCGTCGGCCCTGTCGACGGCCGCCGCAGCCCTCGCTACGCGGGCCTCACCACCTTCGCGCGTCTGCCCCGGATCGAGGACGTCCCACGGCACGACGTAGCCGTCGCCGGCGTCCCCTTCGATGCCGGCGTCACCTTCCGGCCCGGAGCCCGCTTCGGCCCCTCGGCGATCCGCGAAGCCTCCCGCCTGCTGCGTCCCTACAACCCCCGCCTGGACGTGATGCCCTTTCATGATCAACAGGTCGTGGACGCCGGGGACCTGCCGTGCAACCCCTTCGACATCGCCGAGGCAAGCAAGGAGATAGAGCAGAGCGCGTACGAGCTGATCCGTGACGGACAGCGGCTGGTGACTCTCGGCGGCGACCACACGATCGCCTATCCGCTGCTGCGGGCCATGAACCGCGTCCACGGACCGGTCGCGCTGGTGCACTTCGACGCTCACCTCGACACCTGGGACACCTACTTCAACGCTCCCCTGACCCACGGCACGCCCTTCCGGCGTGCCGCCGAGGAAGGTCTGTTCCTTCCCCACTCAAGTGCGCACGTGGGCATTCGCGGGTCGCTGTACGACCCGGAGGACCTCACCAAGGACGCGGAGCTGGGCTTCACGATCATCCACTGCGCCGACTTCGAGGGCCTCACGGTCAACGAGGTCGTGAGCCGCCTGCGGGCCACCATCGGTGACGCCCCTCTGTACCTGTCGGTCGACATTGACGTGCTGGATCCCGCTCACGCTCCCGCGACGGGCACCCCGGAAGCCGGGGGGCTCACGAGCAGGGAGCTGCTGGGCGTCATCCGGGGAATGAAGGGCCTCAACCTCGTGGGAGCCGACATCGTAGAAGTCTCGCCCGCCTACGATCACGCCGACATCACCAGCGTCGCCGCGGCCAACCTCGCCTATGAGTTCATCTCTCTCAGCGCCAAGGCCGCCCGATGAGCACGCCGCCTGCCCCGGCAGGACCTGTCGCCTGGCCCGAGACCTACCGGGCCGCTGCTGCCTTCACGTTCGATGTGGATGCCGAGTCCGCGGTGCTCTGGGGGCATCCCGCAGCTGCGGACCGGATGTCTGTCATGTCGCATCAGTCGTACGGACCGCTGGTCGGCGTCCCGCGCCTGCTGAAGATCCTCAGCCGGCGCCAGATCCAGGCCACGTTCTGTGTTCCGGGCTGGACTGCCCTGAGGTATCCGGACGTTGTGCGCGCCATCGCGGACGCTGGTCACGAGATCGCGCATCATGGCTTCCTCCATGAGCCATTGACCGGCGTCGATGCGAAGACCGAAGCCGACTACCTCGACCGGGGGTTGGAGGCCCTGGAGACTGTGGCCGGGGTCAGACCAGTCGGCTACCGGGCCCCGATGTGGGAAGCCACCTACCACACGCCCCGCCTGCTTGAGGAGCGCGGTTTCCTGTACGACTCAAGCCTGATGGACGCCGACGTGCCCTATGAACTCGCCGGGCCGGGCTGTGTTGCGTCGATCGTGGAGATTCCGATCCAGTGGGCTCTGGACGACTGGGAACAGTACTGCTATCTGCCGGACATTTCCGGCAGCGGACTGATCGAGAGCCCGCGCAAGGCCCTCGAACTGTGGTCGCTGGAATTCGAGGCACTGCGCGCCGAAGGCGGGTGCTTCGTTCTCACCAACCACCCGTTCCTTTCCGGCCGTCCATCCCGGGCCGCGGCCCTGGAGGAGCTGATGGAGCGGGTCACCGGCACCTCGGACACCTGGGTCGCCCCGCTGTCGGAGATCGCCCGGCATGTGCGCTCGCTCGGGCTACCGCGACGGACCTTGCTGCCGCCCGACACAGCGTGACCATCGGCGGCGGACGTCCGGCCCGAGGTGAAACGGGACCGGGCCCGGTCGAGCTGTCGGTCACCGTGACTGGACAGCAGGATCGCGGCAGCTCCCAGCTCGGCGAGCCGCCGGGCGTCGTCGACGGTTTGCACCCTTTTGACCACGAGGTGCCCGTTCCACTGGTCCTTGATCCACGCCAGGTCGTCGAAGTCCACGGTGGCGTCGAACATGGTGTCCAGCAGGTCGGCGGATGCCGAAGGGGAGCTTGGACGGCTGTCCGAAGCAAGAACACCGCGCTCTCGTCGACGCCCTCGCGAACGGCGAGGGTCAGCGCGCTGCATCGCTCGTCGGACATCACGTGTGGTCCTACACGAGGCGGACGGGGTGTGACCGGGATACGCGTCAAAGGGGCAATGGGATGATCTTGAAGCCCTGATCCGCTCGGATTAACGTGCGGCAACGTGCAGCGGGGTCGAGTTCGGCGACGTGCCGGGCGACCGAGTCGACGCCCGGCCGGTCTCCGGGCACACGTCGAGTGCCGGTGTTCCGGCCGGGGCCTTGCGGTCGGTGAGGAACAGCGGGCCGCGGGTACGGCGGGCGATGAGGCGGGGCAGGATCTGGGCGGTGCCGGACTGCCAGTGAATCCACTCGGTCACCCCGCCCTTGGCGGTGATCCTGCCCCGCTTGTCCTGTGGGTAGAGGTCTTCCACGTTGAGGCACAGCACCTCGTCGGCCCGTGCGGCGGACTCGTAGAGCATCTTCCACTGGGTCTCCTCCCGCAGCGCGATGTCGAGGCGCCACAGGGCGGCGATCTGGTTCTCCGCGAGGGGGCCTTGGTGCGGTCGGGCTGCGCCGGCCGCCGATCGATGCCGATCGATGCCGATCGTGGGATCGCCTTCGATCCAGCCTTGGCGCTGCCACCAGCCGATCGCCTTGCGCGCGATGGACAGTTCCCGGTTGACGGTTCGATCGTCACGCCGCCCCGCACCCTGGCACTGCCGCAGTAAATGCGTACACCTCGCCCCGGCGGCCGGAATGGCCCGCCGCAGGTCGCGGTGATCACGGTAGGGGCACTGTCGCGGTGAATCCGGCATTTACTGCGGCAGTTGCGAACGCGTTGCCGCGATCGAGCATCCGCCCGAATGCGGTTCTGCTGTGCGGACTTGAGGGGAGGGGACTGTCAGTGCCCGGGGGCAGCATGCTTACCCGGGTCATGCCCCAGATCCTCCGTCACGGGCAGGCACTCGGTGAGCAGGTCGACGACGTCGCGCCAGGCTCGCTGCGCGTGCCGTGGGTGGTAGCCGACGCCGGGGACCACCGGGTGGTTGACCGGCGGGTGGTGGAAGGCGTGCAAGGCGCCGCCGTAGACCGTGAGGCGCCAGTCGACGCCCGCGGCCTGCATCTCAGCGGTGAACGCGTTCCGTTGCGCGGGCGGCATGATCGGGTCTTCCGACCCGACCCCGGCCCACACCGGGCAGCGAATGCGCGCCGCCTCGCCCGGTCGGCCCGTGGTCAGTGCGTTGACTGTCCCGATCGCGCGCAGGCTGACGCCGTCGCGCCCGAGTTCCAGCCCGACGGCTCCCCCGGTGCCGTAGCCGACGGCGGCGATCCGGTCGGGGTCGGTCCGCGGTTCGGTGCGCAGCACGTCGAGCGCCGCATGGCCGATGCCCCTCATCCGGTCGGGATCGGCGAGCAGCGGCAGGCAACGGGCCAGCATCTCCTCGGGGTCGCCCAAATAGCGCCCGCCGTGAAGGTCGAAGGCCAGCGCTACATATCCCAGTTCGGCGAGAGCATCGGCCCGGCGGCGCTCGACGTCGCTGAGCCCCATGCCCTCTGGTCCGATCAGCACCGCGGGCTGGCGGTCGACACCGGCCGGGAGCGCGAGGTGCCCGATCATCGTCAAACCGTCGGCCGGATACTCGACCGTACGCGTCGAAATCGTCGTCATGAGACTGGACTGTAGTGATCGTCGAGCCCGGACCGGCCGGTGTTCTGCCGCTGGCAGAACACCGCGGGTATTTTTCTGAAGTACGGCGAGGGCTCACGAGAACCGTCACAAACCCCGTCTCCACGGCACCGCTATCGGATCAGCTGCCCGGGTCACGGTGTTGGAGGCTGACCCTCGCAGCAGGATTCTGCAGGTGTTGTGGAAGAACACCGCGTTCGTGAGCAGCGCGTTGAACTTCATCGCCTTCTCCTGCTCGACGGGGTCGTTGTCCGCGATGACGCCGCGGTTGCCGAAGCCGATCCACTGGGAGGACCGGTTGAACGACTCCACCTTGTTGGTCGCCGCCGTCACCCGCCGGCGCAGCGGCGCGTCGGAGAGGTAGCGCAGCAGTTGCACGGTGCGGATCACGCGGCCGACCTCGCGGAGGCGGCATAGGTGGCGTTCTTCCGCGACCCGGAGCGCAGGCGCTTGAGCAGAGTGGAGGAGGAGATGGTGCCCTCGCGTACGGAGACGGCCACCCGCTCGCTGCTTCCGCTCCTCGTCCCCCAGGCGATACGGGTCGAAGGCGATACGGGTCGAAGGCATGAAGATGGCCATCAACTACGGGACCGGGAAGGTGCGCTTTCCTCTCCCGTTCCGGTGGGGTCGCGATTGCGGACGGCCGTGACCCTCCAGAGCGTCTCGGAGACTGGCGGCGGAGTGCAGGTGACGCTCGGGGCACGGAAGAGCACGAGGGCGGTGAGAAGCCGGTGTGTGGTGTGGCCGACTCGGTCTCTCGCCACTGCTTCTGAGCAGTAGCCGCCCGGTGCTCCGACGTGTCCGGCATTTCCGGACGCCTGTTCCTCAGGGCACACCCCAACGACCAGGCTCCCCCGGCATGGGCAACCCCGACATCACACGTCATGGCCAGTGGAGGCTGAGATGAACAACGCGTTCACCACATCGAGGTTCAGACGGCGCAAGGTCACCGTCCTGTCCGGAGTGCTCACCGGGAGCCTGCTGCTCGCCGCGTGCGGCGGCGGCTCCACCGATGCCCAGGGAGGCAGCACCGACGAGATCGTGATCGGCGCGTACGGGCCGCTGAGCGGCCCCGCGGCCTCGATCGGCGTCCTGTACGACAGCATGGCCGCCTACTTCGACGAGGTGAACGCCAACGGCGGCATCAAGGGCCGCAAGGTGAAGCTGAAGGTCCGGGATGATCAGCTCAACCCGGCCCAGACACCTGGCGCGGCCCGCCAGCTCGTCGAGCGGGACAAGGCGGTGATGATGTGCGGTCCCTCGGGCTCGCCGACGACGATGGCGGTCAAGGGCTATCTGGAGTCCCGGGACATGGCTGTCGTGCCGGCCGCCGGTTCCGCCGAGCTGATCGGCAGGAC
>NZ_JBSGUP010000078.1:0-19622 GCF_053607985.1 Streptomyces sp. NPDC055078 | reverse complement strand
CCGATGGTGTCCGGCCGCCCTCGCCCCCTAAGGGACCCCCAAGGGGCTACTTCTTACGGCGGCGCCCCGCGCCCTTCTGCGCCTTGCGGCGCTCCGCACGCGTCAGGCCGTCCGCCTGCGAGCGCGCGGGCTGCCCGTCGTTGTCGAACTCGCCCTCGACGACTCCGCCCTCACCGTCCACCGTCGGAGCGGAGAAGTGCAGGCGGTCCGGGCGCTGCGGGGCATCCAGGCCCTTGGCGCGGATCTCGGGCCGCGAGGCGGCGGGCACGGCGTCCTTCTTGTCCAGCGAGGGACGCTCGGCCGAGTCCTCCACCGGAACCTCCTCGACCTGCTGCTCGACCTGGACCTCCAGGTTGAACAGATAGCCGACGGACTCCTCCTTGATGCCCTCCATCATGGCGGTGAACATGTCGAAGCCCTCGCGCTGGTACTCCACCAGGGGGTCCTTCTGCGCCATCGCGCGCAGACCGATGCCTTCCTGAAGGTAGTCCATCTCATAGAGGTGCTCGCGCCACTTGCGGTCGAGGACGGAGAGCACCACCCGGCGCTCCAGCTCCCGCATGATGTCCGACCCGAGCTGCTTCTCGCGCTCGTCGTACTGGTCGTGGATATCGCCCTTCACGGACTCGGCGATGAACTCGGCGGTGATCCCGGCCCGGTCCCCCACCGCTTCCTCCAGGTCCTCGACGGAGATCTTCACCGGATACAGCTGCTTGAACGCGCCCCACAGCCGGTCCAGGTCCCACTCCTCGGCGAAGCCCTCGACGGTCTCCGCCTGGATGTAGGCGTCGATGGTGTCGTCCATGAAGTGGCTGATCTGCTCATGCAGGTCCTCGCCCTCCAGGACCCGCCGGCGCTCGCCGTAGATGACCTTGCGCTGGCGGTTGAGGACGTCGTCGTACTTCAGGACGTTCTTACGCGTCTCGAAGTTCTGCTGCTCGACCTGGGACTGGGCGGAGGCGATCGCCCGGGTCACCATCTTGTTCTCGATCGGGACGTCGTCCGGGACATTCGCCATCGCCATCACCCGCTCGACCATCTGCGCCTTGAACAGACGCATCAGATCGTCGCCGAGCGAGAGATAGAACCGGGACTCGCCCGGGTCGCCCTGCCGGCCGGACCGGCCGCGCAGCTGATTGTCGATACGGCGGGACTCATGCCGCTCGGTGCCCAGCACATAGAGCCCGCCGAGGTACTTGACCTCCTCGAACTCCGCCTTCACGGCCTGCTCGGCCTTCTCCAGCGCGGCGGGCAGTCCGGCCGCCCACTCCTCCACGTGCTCGACCGGGTCCAGGCCCCGCTGGCGCAGCTCCGCCTCGGCGAGGTCGTCCGGATTGCCGCCGAGCTTGATGTCCGTGCCCCGGCCGGCCATGTTCGTCGCGACGGTGACCGCGCCCTTACGGCCGGCCTGGGCGACGATGATCGCCTCACGGTCGTGCTGCTTGGCGTTGAGGACCTCGTGCTGGATGCCGCGCTTGTTGAGCTGCTGCGACAGATACTCGGACTTCTCGACCGAGGTCGTGCCGACGAGGATCGGCTGGCCCTTCTCGTGCTTCTCCGCGATGTCGTCGACGACGGCCGCGAACTTGGCGACCTCGGTGCGGTAGATCAGGTCCGACTGGTCCATGCGGACCATGGGCCGGTTCGTCGGGATGGGGACCACACCGAGCTTGTAGATCTGGTGGAACTCGGCGGCCTCGGTCATCGCCGTACCGGTCATTCCGGACAGCTTGCTGTACAGCAGGAAGAAGTTCTGGAGGGTGATCGTGGCAAGGGTCTGGTTCTCGTCCTTGATGTCCACCCCCTCCTTCGCCTCGATCGCCTGGTGCATCCCCTCGTTGTAGCGGCGGCCGGCGAGGATACGGCCGGTGTGCTCGTCGACGATCATGACTTCGCCGTCGATGACGACGTAGTCCTTGTCCTTCTTGAAAAGCTCCTTGGCCTTGATCGCGTTGTTGAGGTAGCCCACCAGCGGGGTGTTCACCGACTCGTAGAGATTGTCGATACCCAGCCAGTCCTCGACCTTCGCGACACCCGACTCATGGATGGCGACGGTCCGCTTCTTCTCGTCGACCTCGTAGTCGCCGGTCTCCTCGATGCCCTTGAGCGGGACGCCCGCCTCGCCCTTGGTCAGCCGGGTGACCAGCTTGGCGAAGTCGCCGTACCACTTGGTGGCCTGGTCGGCGGGGCCGGAGATGATCAGCGGCGTACGGGCCTCGTCCACGAGGATCGAGTCGACCTCGTCGACCACGGCGAAATTGTGGCCGCGCTGGACCAGCTCCTCCTGCGACCAGGCCATGTTGTCGCGGAGGTAGTCGAAGCCGAATTCGTTGTTCGTGCCGTAGGTGATGTCGCACGCGTACTGCTCGCGGCGCTGCGCGGGCGTCATGTTCGCGAGGATGCAGCCGACGGACAGCCCCAGGAACTTGTGGACCCGGCCCATCATCTCGGAGTCGCGCTCGGCCAGATAGTCATTGACCGTGATCAGGTGGACGCCCTTGCCGGAGAGCGCGTTGAGATAGGTGGGGAGGGTGCCGACGAGGGTCTTGCCCTCACCGGTCTTCATCTCGGCGACATAGCCGAGATGAAGCGCAGCGCCGCCCATCATCTGGACGTCGTAATGGCGCTGGCCCAGGACTCGCTTGGCGGCCTCCCGGACGGTCGCGAACGCCTCGGGGAGCAGGTCGTCCAGCGTCTCGCCGTCGGCATAACGCTGCTTGTACTCTTCGGTAAGAGCCCGCAACTCGGCGTCGGAGAGGCTGACGAAGTCCTCTTCGATGGATTTGACCTGGTCCGCGATGCGGTGCAGTTTGCGCAGGATCTTGCCTTCGCCTGCACGCATGAGCTTGTTGAAGACGGACACTGAGGCTGGTCTCCTTGCCGATCGGGCCTGGCTAGGTCGTGGTGGACACTGGCGCGGGCACGGCAGGCGGACCCCACCGCAACGGCCATCGTAAGCGAGGACACCGCCGGGTCGGGAGGGCCGCGGTCAGCCAGGCACGCTGTTACCCGCATGGAGAACGCACGGGACGCGCGGAAGGTGCCGGTGAGGCACGAAAAGTGCTCGCATCCGTTCCCGGGCCCTACCAGAATCCGCCCATGGAGCCCATCACTCTCACCACCGAGCACCTCTTGCTGCGCACCTTCACACCCGATGACACCGAAGCGGTCTACCAGGCTTGTCAGGATCCCGACATCCAGCGGTGGACGACGGTGCCCTCGCCGTACGAGCGTCAGCACGCGGTCGAGTTCACCGGCCGGATGGTCCCGGACGGCTGGCATGCCGGCACGATGTGCACCTTCGCCGTCCTCCCGCGCACGGGCGGCCCCCTGATGGCGTCGGTCGCGGTCACGCTGCGTACCTTCTCGGGCACCTGGGAGATCGGCTTCTGGGCCGCCAAGGAGCACCGGGGGCGCGGGGTCATGACGGAGGCCGTGGGCGCGCTGGCGCACTGGTCGTTCGCCAGGCTGGGCGCGACCCGGCTGGAGTGGCGGGCCGAGGTCGGCAACACGGGCTCCCGCGCGGTCGCCGAAAAGGCCGGCTTCACGGTGGAGGGCGCCCTGCGCGCGTCCCTGTTGAACAAGGACACCCTCCGCGACACCTGGGTGGGCTCGCTGCTGCCGTCCGACCTGGGCCTGTCCAGCCCGTACGCCTACCTCCCGTCCCATGACATACCCCCGGCGGGGCTCCCGCCCCAGGAGTGAGGAGTACGTGGGCCGGGATGCCGGCCCAGCGGGGCGCCGGTCCGGCGGGGGCACCGGGGCGCCGGCCCAGCGGGGCGCCGGTCCGGCGGGGCACCGGGGCACCGGGGCGCCGGAGCATCGGGGCGCGGCGGACGGGGACGGCCGCCCGTGCGCCAGGGGCGTACGGCATGAGGGGCTTACGGCATGAGGGCGGGGCGACGGCATGGGGGCTTACGGCATGGCGGCCGGGGCTTAAGGGCATGGTGCCGGGGCCTACAGCATGGGGGCCGGGCGGCGATGTCAGTGCCGCCGACTATCGTGCGGACCATGACCACGCTGCCTCCTCCCGCCGCCGAACTTTCCGCAGACGAGGCCCGCCGCATGGCGCTGCGCGCCCAAGGATTCCTGGGCGCGCCCGGCCGGCGGGCCGGAGTGCGGGGTGTGCTGCGGCATCTGGGAGCTGTGCAGTTGGACACGATCTCGGTGCTGGCGCGGTCGCACGAGCTGATTCCGTACGCCCGTCTCGGCGCGGTGGGCCGCCGGACCGTCGACGACGCGTACTGGACCGAGGGCCACAGTTTTGAGTACTGGTCGCACGCGGCGTGCATCCTGCCCGTCGAGGAGTGGCCGCACTTCGCCTTCCGCCGCCGCTCCTACCTCGCCCGTCCGCACTGGCACCACGATCTCCCGGACGGCGCCTACGACACAGTGATCAAGCAGTTGCGCACCGAGGGCCCGCTCACCGCGACGCAGCTGGGCGGCGCGAAGAACGGGGGCGAGTGGTGGGACTGGTCCGCGTCGAAGGTCGCCGTCGAGCGGGCGCTGATGTACGGCGAGGTGGTGTGCACCGAGCGGCGCGGCTGGAAGCGGGTCTACGACCTGGCCGAGCGCGCCATTCCCCGTGAGCTGCTGGACACCGAGCTGGACGACGCGGAGTGCCTGCGCCGGCTGGTGCGGCTGGCCGGGCAGTCGCTGGGGGTGGGCACCCGGGCGGACATCGCGGACTACCACCGGCTCAAGGGCGAGCAGTTCGACGCGGTGGTGGCGGACTCCGGTCTGGTGCCGGTGTCGGTCGAGGGCTGGTCCAAGCCGGCCTGGGCGGATCCCTGGGCACTTGCGAACGAGCCGCGCGGCCGTCACCGCACCACCCTGCTCTCGCCCTTCGACTCGCTGATCTGGGAGCGGGCGCGTACCGAGCGGATCTTCGGCTTCACCCACCGGCTGGAGGCGTACGTCCCCAAGCAGAAGCGGGTGCACGGCTACTTCGCGATGCCGCTGCTGTCGGGCGGCCGGCTGCTCGGCCGGGTGGACCCGGCGCGCGAGGGCTCGACGCTGGTGGCCAAGCAGGTGTCGCTGGAGTCGTCCAAGGCCGTGGGGCCGATGGCCCGGGCGCTGCTGGAAGCCGCCGAGTGGGTGGGCTGCGACGCGGTCCGGGTGGAGCGGGTCGACCGGCCGGAGCTGACCGCCGCCCTGGTCTCGGCCCTGGGCTGACCACCGCGCGAGCGGCGTCGCGCGTCCGGGAGCCGCTCGGCCGGGGCGGCTCCTTCCGCAGGCTGCGGGTGGCTCCTTGTGCGGGTGGCTCCTTGTGCGGGGCGCGCTGCCAAGTGGCGCTCCCGCAGGGGACGCTCTACCAGCTTCCAGGGCGGGTGCTCTCCAGGGCCGGCCGGTTACCGGATCTCCAGGATCTTTTCCCGCATCGCGTAGACGACGGCCTCCATCCGGGAGTGCAGTTGCAGCTTCTCCAGGATGTTGCGGACGTGGTTCTTCACGGTGTTCTCGGAGATGAACAGTTCCTTGGCGATATCGCGGTTGTTCATTCCCGTGGCGACGAGCTTGAGCACTTCCAGCTCCCGCTCGGTCAGCCGGGGCGCGGGCACCAGCCGGCGCTCGTCGGTGCGCTGGATCATCGACTTGAACTCGGTGAGCAGCTTCGACGCCATGGACGGACTGATCTGCGACTGGCCGTCGGCGACCGCGCGGATCGCCGTGGCCACCTCGTCCGTCGAGATCTCCTTGAGCAGATAGCCGGTGGCGCCCGCCTTGATCGCGTCGTAGAGGTCGGCCTCCTCGTCGCTGATCGTCAACATGATGATCTTCGCGCTGGGAGCCACCTCCTTGATCGATGTGCACGCCTCGATACCGCCGCGGCGGGGCATGCGCACATCCATCAGCACGATGTCCGGCAGCAGGTCGGCGGCCTTGTCGACCGCCTCGGCGCCGTCACCGGCCTCACCGACGACCTGGATGTCCTCCTCCTGGGCGAGGACGATCTCCAGCCCGCGCCGGAAGAGGGCGTGGTCGTCCACCACGAGGACCCGGATCGGCTCGGCGCGAGAGCCGCCCGTTTCCGCTGGACCGGCCCCGACGACTGTGTCTGCGGCGTCGCCCGTGTCGTCGTGCACCGGCCCGAAGCTGTCCGCCATCGTTCCTCCCCCTGAAGGCAGTCGCCTGAAGGGCATGTCAGGTTCGCCAACACCTGTGCAGTGCGCACGGGTTGGCCTACGACGCCATGCTGTCATGTCTGGAGGCCGGAAAGGTGATCCTGTGGGCGCACGATGATGCCCCCGAGGGCGCACAGGGCGCTCCAGGGGCACCATCTGTCCTGCACATCCCGTGCTGACGGCCCTATCAGCCGCCGAGCGCACCTCCGGCGCCGCCCGCCTCGGACCCGGCCAGCGGGTCGGTCTCCAGATGGATGACGCCGTAGTCGTAGGCGTGCCGCCGGTAGACGACACTGGGCTGCTTCGTCTCGGAGTCGACGAAGAGATAGAAGTCGTGCCCGACCAGCTCCATCTCGTAGAGCGCCTGGTCGAGTGTCATCGGTGCCGCGGTGTGGACCTTCTCGCGAACGACCAGCGGTCCTTCGCCCTGCACTTCGAGCGAGCCGATCTTGGTGGTGGGAACGGCTGCCGGTGCTTCCTCGGCCACGGGGTGATGGCCGTTGGCTGTCAACTCGGCGACGCCGGGAACCACATCGACCACTTCGGCCGCCGACAGCCGTCCGTTGCCTCGGCGGGTGTGGCGCTTGTCGTGCTGCTTGCGCAGCCGTGCCTCCAGCTTGCCCGTGGCGAGGTCAAGGGCTGCGTACGGGTCGCCGGCCGCCGCCTCGGCCCGGATCACCGGTCCGCGGGAGTGGAGTGTGATCTCCACACGGTCGGAACGGTCGGCCTGCCGCGGGTTGTGCTCTTTGGACACCTCAACGTCCAGGCTGATCACCTTGGCGTCGAGCTTCTGGATCTTGTCCAGCTTCAGCTTCTCTGCCACGTGCTTGCGGAACCGCTCAGGCACCTCGGTCTTGCGGCCCTTGACGACGATGTCCACGCAGAACTCCGTTCCCGGATTGCTCCGCTCGCTCATCGGCTGCGGAGCGTCTCCCTCTTGCACCAGACCCCGGTGAGTGCCGGAGTCTCGGACTAGGCGACTTTCACCTCCTCCTCCCCAGTCGACAAGATCCCCACCCCACCAACTTTCGAGGTTTTCCGTTGCCTCGGATCCCTGGCCGGAAGCCCGGCAGTGCATTCGGTGAGGTACGGCATCCCATTCGCGCATCCTCACAACCGAACATAGCTCGATCGGGCGGGTCTCGGCACCCGCTACCAGCGCGTACCTCCATTCAGGGCTCTTTGGTGGCCATTGGTCTCTTACTACCTGCAACGTTGCACCTGCCCCGTCAGTTCCGGTTTATTTCGAAAGAATGCGGTGGGACCGCGACCACCGCGGCGGCCGGATGGATGAATCCGGGAAATCGCCCTTCCCCGGCGGACCGGAGTGCCCGCGCCGCCTCGGCCAGCGATGCGCCCGTGGTCATGAGGTCGTCCACCAGGACGGCCCTGCCGCCCGCCAGGAGCCGCCCGGCACCTGCCGCGATCTCCAGGGCGCCGGCGAGATTCGCCGCCCTCTCCCGGGCCGTGAGCCCCGACTGGTCGGCGACCTCCCGCCGCTGCCGCAGCACCGGGAGCGCCCTCGCCGCCGCACCGGAACGGCGCAGCTCGCCCGCCGCCGCCATGGCGATCCGCCGCGCCGCGTCATGCCCCCGCGCCCGCACCGCGCCCCGCGCCGACGGCACCGGTACGAGGAGCAGCGGCCGTCCCGACCGGGCGGAGGGACCCACCGCGCCGCGTACCGCACCGGCGAGCGCGATCCCGAGGGGGCGGGCCAGCCCCAGCGCACCGCGCTCCTTGTGCGCCAGCAGCACCGCCCGCACCGCGTCGGCGTACGGGGCCGCCGCGTACACCACCGGGAGGTCCTCGGGCTCGGGGGCGGGCCTCGCCCGGCGCGCGGCGGAGCCGTACAACCGATGCGCGCAGTCTTCGCACAGCGGGGTGCGGGGCTCGCCGCAGCCACCGCAGGCGACCGGCAGCACCAGGCCGGAGAACTCCTGCCACCACCTCCGCATGTCATCCACTCTGCCCGGGGCGGACCCGGCCCGCCACCCCTGTGGATAACTCCCGCGACCGTGGTCCCGGGGGCACAGCGGCCCACCGGTCCACCGCCCACCGGCCGGCGGCCCAGCGGCCCCTGCCGGAGGCGGTGGCGGTTGCCCGGCGGGCCCCGGGTCAGCCCGGATAGACGGGTGAGGAGCCCTTGGTGACCACCGTCTGCCAGTTCGCGCCGGTCGGCAGCCGCACGATGCCGTCGCTCTGGGAGTGCGCCACCAGGGGCCGCTTCTCGTCGTCGGACGCCGCGACCGCGGTCACGCCGTTGAGCCCCGGCAGCACCGCGGACGCCGAGGTGGAACCGTCCGTCTGCATATAGCGGACCTGCTGCACTCCGCCGGCCTCCTTGCCGACCACGACAAGGCGGCTGGGACCGGCCCAGGAGACGGCCGTGACCGTCTCCATCTGGGGCGCCGCGGGCCGCAGATCGGCGACGGACACCGTAGGGCTGTCCTTGGGACCCGTGCGCTCGACCCGCCCGATCTTCAGAGTGGTCCTCCCGTCCTTCGTCAGCAGCAGGGCGATACGCGTACTGTCCGCCGACACCCTCAGCGACTCGATCCGGGCGCCGTCGAGCCCGGGGCCGATCCTGACGTTCTGCGGTGTTCCCCCGCCCTCCGCGAGACGCAGAAGCGCCGGACGCGCCGAGTCGCGGTCGGCGACCCACAGATCACCCCGGCCGTCCCAGCTGGGCGCCGACAGCCTGGTGTGCGGAGTACTGCCCTTGCTCTGCACCGCCGGGACGCCCTGCGCCCCGGCGGAGGTGATCGACGAGACGAACAGCCGCTTGGCGTCCTTGGAGACCGCCGCAGCCACGGTCTCGTCGTGCGCGACCGCGACATGGTTCATCGGGAACTGCCCGTCGCCGAGCGGCCCCGGCACCAGCGCGGGCGAGTCCTTCGCGTCGTCAGGCAGCACCGCCAGCTGGTTCTTCTCGGTGACGAAGTACTGACTGCCGGATCTGCCCGAGGCCCGATCCGGCGCGTACCCCTCCTCCTGGCCGCTGTTGAGCACGCACAGCTGGGTGCCGTCCGCCCGCTGCAACTCGACCTGGTCGACCCGCGCGGACGACAGGTCCTTAAGGGTGAACAGGATCTGCGCCGCCATCTTGTTGCACTGCGCGCGTCCCACGTGGGACGCCTTCTCGTTGAGGGGCACCGTCAGCGCGTTCCGGTCGTCGAAGGTCAGCGACTTCACGCCCTTCTTCAGCGACGTACCGGTCGGGAAGGGCGAATCGACCACCGGTTTCAGCCAGTCCGTCGGCCCGTCGATGAGCGCCTTGACCGACTGGGTGACGGGATCCATCCGGGTCACCGGATCGGTCCGCTGCCGGATGAACACCGGGTCGGCCACCACGGTGCTGCGACCGGTGGCGAAGTAGTACTTGTTGACCGGCCGGTAATTGCGCTGGAAGTCGGACGCGCCGAGCACCAGCCCGGGGGGCAGATGGTCGATACGCCACTCCTTGCCCTCCGGGCCGGTCTGCCGCGACAGATGGATGGTGACGCGGTAGTCGGTGGGAGTGATGGCCTGATAGGCGTGCTCGGAGTCGACCGTCGCGATCTGCCTGCCGCGCAGCGGATAGTCCACCCCGGGGTTGGATCGGCCCCCCACCTGCTCCTCCTCCAGGTCGGGTGCGGCGGCCAGCACCGTCGTCCGCGCCTCCGGCCGCCACTGCTGGCTCGTCTCCGGCGTCAGATACGTCCGGGCGGTGGCGAAATTGGCGTCGTCGCTGGTCATCGCCTCAAGGAAGCCCTCGACGATCTCACCGGGCGTCGCCCCTTTCCGCGGCGGCACGGCTTCCACCCGCACCTGGGAATCCGCACGCGGGGACGCCTTGACGGCATGGATGTCACCGCTGTCGGGCATCGAGGCGCATCCGGCCAGCAGCACACCGCTGCCGCCGAGCAGCACGCCGAGCCGCACCACGCTCCGGTTCCCGCGCCGGGGGTCAGCGCCCACGAGTCGTGTCCTCCCGGTCCGGTGAAACCTGTGCTCCGGTGTCGTCCTGCCGCTCCCCCGCGGGGCGGGCCACCACCCGCGCACCATTGCCCGGCAGGGCCGCCGGATCGACGCCTCTGGGCGCCGTACGGGGTGCCGCCGGCACCCGGGGGGGCACCGGCAGCGGCGAACGGGCCGACACCGGCTGAACGGGTACCGCGGCCAGCAAATGCCCGCTCACCTTCGCTCCCGCCTCCTGCGACTGGGCCCGCTCCTGGTTCTGGCGGGAGTCCTCCGGCTCCAGGGGTATCGGCGAGCCGCGCAACGGCTCGTCCGCCGTACGCGGCAGGGTCAGCCGGAACTGCGACCCCCCGCCTGGCTCTCCCCACGCCTGGAGCCAGCCGCCGTGCAGTCTGGCGTCCTCGACGGCGATGGACAGTCCGAGGCCGGTGCCTCCGGTGGTACGAGCCCTGGCCGGGTCGGCCCGCCAGAACCGGTTGAACACCCGAGTCGCCTCCCCCGGCTTCAGACCCACTCCGTAGTCCCGTACGGCGACCGCGACGGCTCCGCCCGCGACCGCCATCCGCACCACCACGTCCTTGCCCTCGCCGTGCTCGACGGCATTGACGACGAGGTTGCGCAGGACGCGCTCCACCCGCCGGGCGTCGGCCTCCGCCACCACCGGCTGCTCGTCGCCGATCACCCGTATCCGGCTTCCCTTGCGCTCGGCGAGCGGCTCCGCTCCGCCGATCACCCGCCGTACGACCTCGCGCAGGTCTATCGCCTCGGCCTCCAGCGCCGCCGCTCCGGCGTCGAAGCGGCTGATCTCCAGCAGATCGGAGAGCAGGGACTCGAACCGGTCGAGCTGGTCCCCGAGCAGCTCGGCCGAACGCGCCGTCACCGGGTCGAAGTCGCTGCGCGCCTCATGGATGACATCGGCCGCCATCCGAACCGTCGTCAGCGGTGTCCGCAGCTCGTGCGAGACGTCCGAGACGAAACGCCGCTGCATCCGCGACAGCTCCTCCAGCTGCTGGATCTTCAGCTGCAGATTCTGCGCCATCTTGTTGAAGGCTTCACCGAGCCGGGCGATGTCGTCCTCGCCGGTGACCTTCATCCGCTCCTGGAGCCGGCCCGCGGAGAGCCGCTCGGCGATCCCGGCCGCCATCCGCACGGGTGTGACGATCTGCCGCACCACCAGCCAGGCGATCGCCCCCAGCAGGACGACCACGAACAGCCCGGCCGTGGCGAGGGTCCCCCTGACGAGATTGAGCGACTGCTCCTCCTGCGCCAGCGGGAAGAGGTAGTACAGCTCGTAGGGGTTACCGTCGATGTCATTGAGCCGGGTCCCGATGACGAGCGCGGGCTCCGCCTCGCGCTCATTGTTCTTGTAGGCGATCCGGGTGTAGGTCTCGTACGTCCCCGTCCCCTGGCCCACGGCCGTCCGCAGGTCCTCGGGAATGCTCGCCACATCGACGCTGCCCGAGGTCCGCGGGCCGCGGTTGGAGCCCGCGCCCTGGGAGTCGGCGCTCAGCGCCACCACATTGAACGCGCCCTGGCCACCACTGGCGAGCTGCTCCACCAGATCGGACCGCCAGGAACTCGTCGCTGCCTGTACGTCGGCGTTGGCACCGTCCTGGCCACCGGGGCCGACGGGTGCGTTGGCCTGTTCCCGCGCCACGGCGAAACCGCCGGCGGCCTGGCTCTGCGCGGCCTTGCCCTTGGCGTCGAGCAGACCGTTGCGCACCTGTCCGATGACGACGAAGCCGAGCAGTACCACCACACCGAGCGACATCAGCAGGGTGGTCACCACGATCCGGAGCTGAATGTTCCGTCGCCACAGCCGTACGGCGGGCAGCAACGGGCGGCGCACCCAGCGCAGAACGAGCCTGAGCATCAGCCGCCCGGGCTCACCGTCACGGTCGGGCCGTCCGCCTCGCAGCAGACGGCCCGCCCACGCACCCTTCCCCGCCCGCTCCGGTCCGGCAGCCCGCCCCGCAAGCACTCCCGGCTCCCCGGGGCCCGGAGCAGCACTGCCGCCGGTCATATCAGCTCGGCCCGGCCTTGTAACCGACACCACGGACGGTCACCACGATCTCCGGGCGCTCCGGGTCCTTCTCGACCTTCGAACGCAGACGCTGGACATGCACATTCACCAGCCTGGTGTCCGCGGCGTGACGATAGCCCCAGACCTGCTCAAGCAGCACCTCGCGGGTGAACACCTGCCACGGCTTGCGCGCGAGCGCGACCAGCAGATCGAATTCGAGCGGGGTCAGCGCGATGGACTGCCCGTCCCGCTTCACCGAGTGACCGGCCACATCGATGACCAGATCCCCGATCGCCAGCTGCTCCGGCGCGGGCTCCTCCGACCTCCTCAGCCTCGCCCGGATGCGGGCGACCAGTTCCTTGGGCTTGAACGGCTTGACAATGTAGTCATCGGCCCCGGACTCCAGGCCGACCACGACGTCCACCGTGTCGCTCTTGGCGGTGAGCATCACGATCGGCACCCCGGACTCGGCCCTGATCAGCCTGCACACCTCGATGCCGTCCCTTCCGGGCAGCATGAGGTCCAGCAGGACAAGGTCCGGCTTGGCCTCACGGAATGCGGCAAGTGCCTTGTCACCGTCCGCTACGAACGACGGCTCGAAACCTTCACCACGCAGCACAATCCCGAGCATCTCGGCCAGTGCGGTGTCGTCATCGACGACAAGGACTCGTCCCTTCATAATCGACATCATCCCATTAGCTAATCGTTACCTGGCGTGACCTGGCACACAGCTCCACGATTCCGTCCCCGGTGACCGGGGACAACGCGCCCTCCTCGGTCACGATCGCCGTCACCAGCTCCGGCGGCGTGACATCGAAGGCCGGGTTGTACGCCTGCGTCCCCGGCGGTGCGACAAGAAGCCCTCCCCCCTTTCCTTCCGCAGCCGTCCGCGGCTGCGGAGCGGCCGTCTCCGTGACCTCGTGACCGGCTCTCTGCTCCACCTCGATCGCCGATCCGCGCGCCGTGCCCGGATCGATCGTCGTCGTGGGCGCGACCACGACGAACGGCACATGGTGGTACTTGGCCAGTACCGCGAGCGGATAGCTCCCCACCTTGTTCGCCACCGAACCGTCCGCGGCTATCCGGTCCGCGCCGATCAGGACCGCGTCCACCTCTCCCGCCGCGAACAGCGAACCCGCCGCACTGTCCGTGAGCAAGGTGTACGCCATGCCGTTGCGCGCCGCCTCGTAGGCCGTCAGCCGAGCCCCCTGGAGGAGCGGCCTCGTCTCGTCCACCCACAGCCGCCGCAGCCGTCCGGCCCGGTGCGCGGCGAGCGCCACGGCGAACGCGGTGCCCTCCCCGCCCGACACCAGCGCCCCGGTGTTGCAGTGGGTGAGGATCCGGTGGCCGCCACCGGGCAGCAGCTCGTCCAGCAGTGCGAGCCCGTGCCCGGCCATCCGGGCGCTGGCCTCGGCGTCCTGCCGGTGCAGCTCCCGAGCGGCCGCGAGAGCCGCCTGCGCGGCCTCCTCGTCCCCTTTGCCGACCGCCGCCCGGTGCGCCGCCGTCGCCAGCCGCACGCCGTACGCCAGATTCACCGCGGTGGGCCGCGAACGCACCAGCAGCTCCCCGGCTTCCTCGACGTCATGGCCCCGCGCGGCGGCGAGCGCGATTCCGTAGGCGCCCGCGATCCCCAGCAGCGGGGCCCCACGCACGGCGAGCGTCCGGATCGCCTCCACCAGCGCGGGCACATCGGTACAGGCCAGCTCGGCCTCCTCGGCGGGCAGCCGTGTCTGGTCGAGAAGCACCAGCACAGGCCCTTCCGGAGGTTCCTCCCAGCGCAGAACCGGTAGCGGAGGCGGCTCGTCACGAGCCGGGATGCGGGCGTACTGATCAGCCATCCGCCCAGTCTGCCCGCTGAGGCACCCACAATGAAGGCGTGAACGAGATACGGGGGCCGACCCGCCGGAACGCCACGCGTGGCACGATGGCTGCCAGCCCGCCGAACTGACACTCGGGCAGGCCCCGCGCACCTACCGGCTCGCCGAGCCGGCTCGACAACCGATCCATGAGGTGGACAACCGTGAACGACACTCCGGGCTGGGCTTCGCCCGGATCCGCTCACCCCGACGGGCAGAACACCGGTGTGCCCCGGCCCGCCGAGCCCGCCGACGACAACGGCCCCGCCTCGAAGTGGTCCAGCAACCAGCCGCCGCCCGGGCAGTGGTCCGCACCCACCGGCCCGGACCAGCACCGCCCACCGGCACCGCCCAACCCCGGCTGGGGCGGCGGCCGGCCGCACGGCGGCTGGGGTCCGCCCCCCGCCGCCAAGCCCGGGGTCATCCCCCTGCGCCCACTGGGCGTCGGCGAGATCCTCGACGGCGCGGTGTCGACACTGCGCGCACACTGGCGCACAGTGCTGGGGATCACGATCACCGTTTCCGTGATCTCCCAGATCTGCAACATCCTCGTCGACCGCTATCTGCTTCCGGAACCCGTCGCGGTCGACCCCGACGCGGACTCCGCGGAAGCCCTGAGGCAATCGGTCGACTCGCTGCAGACCACCCTGCTCAATCTGGGCCCGGCACTGATCATCAGCATGATCGCCACACTCTTCACCACCGCACTCCTCACCGTGGTCATCAGCCGCTCGGTGCTGGGCCGGCCGGTGCGGCTCTCCGACGCCTGGCGCGAGGCACGCCCCCGGCTGCCACAGCTGTTCGGCCTCACCCTGCTGCTGCCCCTCATCGGCACCGGCATCGGCGCTCTGGCGATCCTCCCCGGCTTGCTGCTGGGCGGCGGAGCCGGGGTGGCGCTCATCATCCTCGGAGCACTGGCGGCCATACCCCTCGTCATCTGGCTGATGATCCGCTTCGCCCTCGCCTCCCCGGCGCTGATGCTGGAGCGCCAGCCGGTCCTTTCGTCGCTGCGCCGCTCCGCCAAGCTCGTCCAGGGCGCCTGGTGGCGGACGTTCGGCATCATCGCGCTGACCCTGCTGCTCACCCTCCTCGTGTCGATGATCATCGCGATCCCGTTCAGCCTGATCGGGTTCATGGCGGACGGCAGCGGGTTCGGTGACCTTCTCGAAGGAAGGTCGCCGGAGTTCGGCTGGACGTTCTTGATCATCTCGGGCATCGGCTCGGTGATCGCGTCCTCCATCACCTACCCGATCTCCGCAGGCGTCACCGTCCTCCTCTACATCGACCAGCGCATCCGCCGCGAGGCCCTCGACCTCGAACTCGCCCGCGCCGCCGGCCTCCCCGGCTACGGCACCGACACACCCGGCAGCGGGCCCAGGAGCTGAAGGAGTGTTCGCCACGGGGGGTGCGACGACCGCGCCGTCACCGATCCGCGCAAGCGGTGACGTGCCGGTGGACACTCCCCGTGTCCCCGCCCGCGAGGCCGCGGAGCGGGAACTGTCCAGGCCGATGTACCACGAGAACGACCCCAACCCGCTCCAGCGCGCGATCGACCGCTTCTGGGACTGGGTCGGCGGCATCTTCGACGCCGCCTCCGGCGTCGCGCCCGGTGGAGGACTCGGCATCGTCGTCATCGTCCTGCTCGTGATCGGGCTGATCGCCGCCCTCTGGTGGCGTCTTGGGACGCCCCAGCGCGGCTCCTCTGCGGCGGACCCGCTCTTCGACAACCTCCCTCGCAGCGCGGCGGAACACCGCTCCGCCGCCGAGACCCATGCCACCGCCGCCCGCTGGAACCTGGCGGTCCAGGAACGGATGCGCGCCGTCGTCCGCTCACTGGAAGAGCGGGCCCTCCTGGAACCGCGCCCCGGCCGCACCGCCGACGAGGCCGCGGCCGAGGGCAGCCGCTCCCTCCCGGAGCACTCCGACGGTCTGCGCGCGGCCGCCCGCGAGTTCGACGACGTCACATACGGTGGCCGCACGGCCGACCAGCAGGGGTATCTGCGGCTCCGTGACCTGGACATCGAACTGGAACGGACCAAGCCCCGACTGACCGGCGCAGCCCAAGGGGCAGTCGAATGACCGGGGTTGTTCCCAGCGCCACCTCCATGGCCCCCACTGGACGCCAGGTCTGGAACCGCACCCGGGGACTGCTGCTCGCGCTCACCATCCTCATCGTCGCCGGGATCACCATCGCCGCCCTGCGCTCCGGGGACCAGCACGGCCGCCTGGACCCGCGATCCGCCGACCGCGTCGGCAGCCGCGCCGTCGCCGAACTGCTCCAGGACCGAGGCGTCTCCACCCGGGTGGTCACCACACTCACCGAGGCCACCGGCGCCGCCGGCCCCGACACCACCCTCATTGTCGCCACCCCGGACCTCCTGAGGGACAGTCAACAGCAGGCCATCCGCGCCGCGGCCGACCTCTCCGGAGGCCGTACGGTACTCGTCTCGCCCGGCCCCGCCTCGGTCGAGACGCTCGCCCCGGGCGTCCGCTCCGAGCCCTCCGCCCCGGTGTCCGCCCGCTCCCCGCAATGCGCCCTGACCGCTGCCCGCAGCGCGGGCAGCGCCGACCTCGGCGGCGAGCGATACCTCACCGATGCACCGGGCGCTGACGAGTGCTACCCCAGCGATGGTCTGCCCACCCTCCTCAGGCTCGACGCCCCCGAAGGCGGCGACACCGTCGTCCTCGGCTCGCCCGACATCCTCTACAACCACCGTCTCGACCAGCACGGCAACGCCTCCCTCGCCCTGCAACTCCTCGGTTCCCGCACCCAGCTGGTCTGGTACCTCCCCTCACTCGGCGACAGTTCCGCTGCCGACGAGGGCGCCGAAGGCGATACCGAATCCACCTTCCTGGAGCTGATCCCCTCCGGCTGGCTCTGGGGCACCCTTCAGCTCACCGTGGCGGCAGCCCTCACGGCCGTCTGGCGCGCCCGCCGCCTGGGCCCCCTCGTCACCGAACGCCTCCCCGTGGCCATCCGCGCCTCCGAGGCCACCGAAGGCCGCGCCCGCCTCTATCACAAGGTCAACGCCCGCGACCGCGCAGCCGCAGCCCTGCGCTCAGCCAGCCGTGACCGTCTCGCCCCCCTCCTCGGCGTCGCCCCCTCCCAGGCCCACGACCCGGAAGCCCTGCTCCCCGCTGTCTCGGCCCATCTCCCGGCCGGCGACCGTGACCTCAGCACCCTGCTCTTCGGCCCCGCCCCGGCCGACGACGCCGCCCTAGTCCAGCTGGCAGACCAACTCGACGCCCTCGAAAGAGAGGTACGCACTTCATGAGCGCCCCGACCCCCGAGACAGCTCAGAACTCGGACCGCGCCCGCGCTTCCCTGGAAGCCCTGCGCACCGAGATCGCCAAGGCCGTGGTCGGCCAGGATCCCGCTGTCACCGGGCTCGTCGTCGCTCTGCTGTGCCGAGGCCATGTCCTTCTCGAAGGAGTCCCCGGAGTCGCCAAGACCCTCCTGGTCCGCGCGTTGGCGGCATCCCTGGAACTCGACACCAAACGCGTCCAGTTCACCCCCGATCTGATGCCCAGCGATGTCACCGGCTCGCTGGTGTACGACGCCCGCACCGCCGAGTTCTCCTTCCAGCCCGGCCCCGTCTTCACCAATCTGCTACTGGCAGACGAAATCAATCGCACTCCCCCCAAAACCCAGTCGTCCCTTCTGGAAGCCATGGAGGAACGCCAGGTCACCGTCGACGGCACCCCCCGTCCGCTCCCCGAACCGTTCCTGGTCGCGGCGACCCAGAACCCTGTCGAGTACGAGGGCACCTACCCGCTGCCCGAAGCCCAGCTGGACCGCTTCCTGCTCAAGCTGACGGTCCCACTGCCCTCCCGGCAGGACGAGATCGATGTCCTCACCCGTCATGCCGAGGGATTCAACCCGCGCGACCTCCACGCGGCGGGACTGCGCTCCGCAGCAGGACCGGCCGACCTGGAAGAGGCCCGATCCGCCGTCGCCAGAACCGCGGTCTCCCCCGAGATCACCGGCTATGTAGTCGATATCTGTCGTGCCACCCGAGAGTCCCCCTCACTCAGTCTCGGCGCGTCCCCCCGAGGCGCTACGGCACTCCTGTCCACCGCACGCGCATGGGCCTGGCTCACCGGTCGTGACTACGTGATCCCCGACGATGTGAAGGCACTG
Source organism: Streptomyces sp. NPDC055078 (assembly GCF_053607985.1). Taxonomy (NCBI): domain Bacteria; kingdom Bacillati; phylum Actinomycetota; class Actinomycetes; order Kitasatosporales; family Streptomycetaceae; genus Streptomyces; species Streptomyces sp. NPDC055078. The sequence goes on along the minus strand of NZ_JBSGUP010000078.1, from coordinate 1,520 downwards.
GCCCTGCCCACACTGCGCCATCGGATCCAGCTGCGGCCCGAGGCGGAGATGGAAGGAGTCACCGCCGACTCCGTAATCACCGCGATCCTCAGCCACGTCCCCGTCCCCCGCTGAGGCGGCACCATGGCTCTTACCGGCAGAACCGCACTCCTGGCCGCCCTCGGCTCTCTCCCCGTCGGCATCCTCGCCCCGAGCTGGACGGGGCTGCTTGCCGTCAACGCACCCCTTTCACTAGCAATCTTGTGCGACTACGCCCTCGCCGCGCCAGTGCGAACGCTCCGATTCACCCGAAGTGGTGACACATCAGTTCGACTCGGCAACAGCGCCGAGGTCCATCTGACCGTGACCAACCCTTCCAAGCGCTCCCTGCGTGCCCATCTGCGCGACGCCTGGCCGCCCAGCAGCTGGCCGAGCCGCACGGAACAGGCCGCCTCGCGGCACAGGATCACCGTCCCGGCCGGCGAGCGGCGACGCATCACCACCGCTCTGCGTCCCACCCGCCGCGGCGACCGGCACGCGGAGCACATCACCATCCGCTCGTACGGCCCCCTGGGCCTGGCCGCCCGGCAGGGCAATCACAAAGTCCCCTGGACCGTACGCGTCCTGCCGCCCTTCACCAGTCGGAAGCATCTACCGTCCCGGCTGGCCCGGCTGAGGGAGCTCGACGGCCGGACCAGTGTCCTGATCCGCGGCCAGGGCACCGAGTTCGACAGCCTCCGCGACTACGTCCCGGGCGACGACACCCGCTCCATCGACTGGCGTGCCACCGCCCGCCAGAACTCCGTAGCCGTACGCACGTGGCGCCCCGAGCGGGACCGACACATCCTTGTCGTACTGGACACGGGCCGCACATCGGCCGGCCGGGTCGGGGACGTACCGCGCCTCGACGCCGCCATGGACGCGGCCCTGCTCCTCACCGCACTCGCTTCCCGGGCCGGGGATCGTGTCGATCTCCTTGCGTACGACCGCCGCATCCGTGCCCAGGTCCAGGGCCGCTCCGCGGGCGAACTCCTCCCGGCCATGGTCAACGCCCTCGCGCCTCTGGAGCCTGAGCTCGTCGAGACGGACGCCCGGGGCCTCAGCTCAGCAGCCCTGAGCAGCGCTCCCCGCCGTTCACTGATCGTGCTCCTGACCAGTCTCGATGCCGCTCCCATCGAGGAGGGACTCCTGCCTGTGCTCCCTCAGCTCACACAGCGCCATACCGTGCTCGTGGCCTCGGTGGCCGATCCGCATATCCAGCAGATGTCCACGTCACGAGGCAATGCGGAGACTGTCTACGCTGCGGCGGCAGCCACTCAGTCGCAAGCTCAGCGTCGGCGAACAGCAGAGCAGCTCCAGCGTCATGGCGTGACCGTTGTGGACGCGACCCCTGATGATTTGGCCCCGGCTCTGGCAGATGCCTATTTGTCCTTGAAGGCCGCCGGGCGGCTCTGAAGTACAGGGGAGTGAGGGGATGGACCCAGCCTTGGCGACAGGCTGAACGCAGAAATGCCCTGGTTTCACTGGACTGTGTCCAGTGA
>NZ_JBSGUP010000077.1:0-19796 GCF_053607985.1 Streptomyces sp. NPDC055078 | reverse complement strand
CTGCTCGACCGGCTGCTCCCGGCCATCCCCACCCAGGCCGTCGCCGGGCGGCGGCCTGGACGGAACCGGCAGTCCCGGGGGAGCGGACGCGGTCAGGGCAGCTCGGGCAGGTCGTCCGAGTAGAGCAGGGTCAGGTCGTCGGTGCTGACCTCGGTCAGCTCGGCGACCCGGCCCGCGTGCCGCTCCACCATCGACTCGAAGGTCTGGCGCGCGGTGCGGCCGTTGCCGAACGCCGGGCCTTTGGGCAGCGCGGTGAAATACTTCAGCAGCGCCTCGGCCGTGCCCTCCGCGAGCCGGTACTCGTGGTCCTCGGCCTGCTGTTCCACGATCCGCAGCAGTTCGTCGGCCAGATAGTCCTGGAAGGTGATGGTCCGCGAGAACCGGGAGGCCACCCCCGGGTTGACCGAGAGGAACCGCTCCATCTCCGCCGTGTACCCGGCGACGATGACCACCACCGCCTCCCGGTGGTCCTCCATCAGCTTCACCAGGGTGTCGATGGCCTCCTTGCCGAAGTCCCGCGCGGAGTCCTCGGGGGAGAGCGCGTATGCCTCGTCGATGAAGAGGACCCCGCCGCGCGCTCGGTCGAACGCCTCCTGGGTGCGGATCGCGGTGGAGCCGATGTGCTCACCGACCAGATCCACCCGGGACACCTCGACGAGATGCCCGCGCTCCAGCACCCCGAGGGAGGCCAATATCTCCCCGTACAGCCGGGCGACGGTCGTCTTGCCGGTGCCGGGGGAGCCGGTGAAGACCAGATGCCGCCGGACGGACGCCGCCTTCAGCCCCGCCTCCTTGCGGCGCCTGCCCACCTCGATCATGTTGGTGAGCGACCGGACCTCGCGCTTGACGCTCTCCAGGCCGACCAGCGCGTCCAGTTCACCGAGGACGTCCTCGGAGACGCGGGGTGCCTCCGGGGCCGCCTGCGCGGGCGGCGACCCAGGAGTGGAGGGCTGCGCGGGCACCGCCGACAGCAGCCCGGGGGTCTGGACCGCGGTCAGCACCGCCGCCGGCTCCGGCGCACCCCGCTCGGCCGCGGGCCCCACCCCGCTCTCGTCGCTGGTGGAGTCCTCGACGACCAGCAGCGCGGGCTCCGCGAACTCGTAACCGCCGCGCGCGCACCGCTCCGTCCGGCACCGGCTCAGCGTCGTACGGCAACCGTCCATCACATGGAAGCCATAGCCCCCGCTGCCCGTGACCCGGCAGCTCCGGAAGGTCCCGCGGCCCTCCGCCGACACATAGAAACCGGCCTCGGCGGGTGCGGTGACGGTGCACCGCTCGATCACCGGGTCGGCGCCCTTGGTGACGATGACCCCGGTCTGCGCGGCGTCGACGGTACAGCCGTTCAGTGTGCCGCCGCTGCCGTGGTCGCGGAACCAGGCGCCGGTGGACGCCTCCCGGATGCGGCAGTCGTCGAGCTGCGCGGTCGCGCCGTCGCTCACCGACACCGCCGTATTGCGGATCTGGGAGAGATCGCTGTCGACGACATCGACGCGCGAGCCCCGGTCGAGGACGAACAGGGCGTCGGGCACATCGTGGACCCGGCAGGAGTCCAGTACGGCCGTCGCCCCGTCGCTGACCCACACGGCGGGGTAGTCGCCCGTACTCTCATGTATCTCGCACTGGTTGGCGTCCACCCGGGTGCCCGGGTCCCACACCGACAGGCCGTTGCGCCCGAAGCGGCGGACGGTGGAGCGGGTGAGGGTCAGCACGGACCGGGAGCGCAGATCGATCGCGTTCTCCGGGATGTCGTGGATATCGCAGTCGGAGAGTGTGAGGACGGCGTCGGTGTCGAGGGTGACACCGTCGGCCGAGGTGCGGTGCACACTGGAGTCGGTGAGGTGCGCGGTGGCGCGCGAGACGATCTGCACCCCCGTGCCCTTGATCTCGTACACCTCGCAGCCGATGGCTTCCAGACCGCTGCCCTCGCCGCTGACCATCAGCCCCGCGCCCGACGCGTGATGCACCCGGCAGCGCTCCAGCCGGGGGTGCCCGCCGTCGCGCACCGAGATGCCCGACTGCCCGGCCGAGACGACCTCGCACTCCTCGAAGACCCCGCCCGCGCCGTCCAGCACGGCTATGCCGACACCGGCAGGATTGTCCACGGTGCAGCGGCGCACCGTGGGGCGGGCCGAGCCGCGCACCTCAAGACCGGCCGCCGAGCGGGTGGAGATCCGCACATCGATCAGCTCGGGTGTGCCGTCCTCGACCAGCAGCGCGGGCGCGGTCGTGTCCTGGCCCTCCACATGCAGGTCCTGGACCGTCGCCGACGCGCGCAGGGTCAGCGGCACACCGTCGGCGGGCGCGATACGCACCGAACCGAGCGCCCCTTCGGGACCGCGCAGCGTGACGGCCCGCTGGACGACGAGATTCTCCCGGTACGTCCCGGGGGCGACGGTGAGGATGTCGCCGTCGCCCGCGGCCTCCAGAGCAGCCGCGAGAGAGGCGTACTCGCCCGTGCGGCGCCGCCACCGCGATGTGCCGGTGTGGGTCACCTGGACCGTGCCCTGTGCCATCGTGCTGCTCTGCCCCCACCTCGGGATCCGTACCGCTGCGCCTCGGAGGAAGGGGGACGCCCCCTTGGGCCCTGTCTCGTGTGCCGGGTACGGCACGCCCGGTGTCGGCCGCGCGGGCCCGACAGCTCCGCCCTGCCCGGACGGCAGTTCCCGGCCCCACGAGGGGCTCGCACCACCGTAGCGCGCGCGAGGGGCGGTAGTTGACGAGTCACGAGGTCAGCTGCCCGCGCCCGCGCGCCCCCAGTCGGGCCCGGCGGCGGCCCACGCGCGGTCGAGCCGCTCGTATCTCCGGCGGACCAGGCGCCGGCGGACCAGCCGTCTCGCGCATTCGATCAGCAGGGCGGAGAAGAACGCGGCGCCGATGCCCGCCAGCACGGCGTGGATCCGCACGGTCGTCATGTCCATGGGGCGGCTCAGCACCCGGCCCTCGCCGTCGGTCCAGAGGGTGAATCTGTCGCCCGCCCGCGGGTTCTTCAGCAGGGGCGAGAGCGTGCCCGAGTGTCTCCCGCCGTCCGCCGAGGTCCAGCGGGCGATCACGGGCTGCCGCCGGTCGAGGGCGCTCGCGGCATCCGGGTCGTACACCGGTGTCCCGGCCGGCGGGGCGAGGCCGACGACCGTCGCGGTGACCGGCCGGCGCTGCTGCGTCTGCTGGCGTGCCTGCTGCCGCAGCGACTCGTCGGTCATGCTGCCGGAGATCCAGCCGAGCGCCGGCGCCGCGAGGACCAGCAGCAGCACGGCGACGAGCGCCACCCATGCCTCGGCGAGATCCGTCGCCCGGCAGAGGGGATTGTGCCGCCAGCGCCAGACTCCGGTGACCGCTCCCACTCCCCGCACCCCCTTCCGCGTCCGTGACAGCCCGGTGTCACACGGGACATGCACGAGGTGCGTGGCGGGGCGGAGGTCGTCACCCCTGCCCCGCCACGCCCTCGACCGTCCAACGCACCGGACACACCCCAGGGTTCCCCCGGACCTCATCGGGTGTGTGAACTCCGCCGCAGGGGCGGCCGGATGACGGGCGGCCGGGCGCCGGACGGAAGGCGCCGGACGGGAGCGGCGGGCGGCATACGGGCACACTGACGGAAGGAGTCGCGAAAACGACCGTCAGGTGTCGAGAGGGTGCGGGCCGGAGGCGGCAGAGACCGGCCGGCGTCGAAGGGACGCCGGCTACGAGCCCGGGAGCGGACGCCGGCAACAGTCCTGGAAGCGCGGCCCCTTCGGCCTCCCCCTCAGTAACCCTGGCCCGGATACGGGCGGTTGTACGGATCGTGGTAGCCCGCGGGACCCGGGGCGGGCGCGGGTCGGGCGGCCGGGCGCATCGCCTCGTAGCCGCCGGGGGGCACCGGCCGCTGCGGCTGGCCCTGGGGACCCGGGTAGCCCCGCTGCGCCGACTGCTGCGGATGGGGCAGATACGGAGCCGCCGCCTGCTGGAGCGGTACGGGCTGCGGCGCCTGCTGCGCATAGCCGTACGCGGACGAGTACTGGGGCGTCGAGGGTCCCGCCGGAAGGGCCGGGAGCGCCGCGGGAAGCGCCGGCAGATAGCTGCTGCCGGTGTCATAGGCGGCGGGCACTCGGATCGGTGCGATCTGAGGCGTGCCCCGTTCTGCGACCAGGGAGTCGTAGATCGGGGTGTCGGCGAACGACGGAGCGGAGTAGTAGCCACCGCCGTAGGTGGAGCGGGGGGAGGTCATGCCACCTAAGTTAAGCCCACGATGTGCTTTGAGGGGAGCCCGATATGAGGGTTGTTTCCGCGGAGGCCGAGGGGCGCCGACCCCCAATGCGAGCGAACCTGGGAAAATCGGTCGCGCGACAGTGCAAGAATCGTGTAAAGAGCAGGCTGGGGCCGGTAAAGAGCAGGCCGGAGCCGGGATACGGGTGGGTCGGCAGGGGCGCGCAGGGCCCGGCGGAGGTTAGGTTGGCGCTCAGCGAACGTTTTCGGACACTCCGACTCATACGACAGGGGCCAGCATGTCCATGCTCAAAGGAGCAAATACTCCGGTGACGGCGCAGCAGGTCCGCGTCGAACTGGGGTGGCGGTCGGGTCCATCGGTGCCCGATGTCGACGCCTCCGCCCTCCTCCTCGACTCCGGTTCGGGGAAGGTCCGCTCCGACGAGGACTTCATCTTCTACAACCAGCCGGCCCACGCCTCCGGCGCCGTACGCCACGAGGGCAAGCAGAACGTCACCGGCGGTGTGACGGACCGGGTCTGGGTCGACCTGGCGGGCGTGGAGCCCGGGATCGAGAAGATCGTGCTGGCCGCATCCGCCGACAGCGGCAGCTTCGGCCAGGTCCCCGGGCTCACCATCCGGGTCCTCGACGCCTCGTCCGACGCCGAGATCGCCCGCTACGACAGCGGGGACGCGACCGTCGAGACGGCCTTCGTGCTCGGTGAGCTGTACCGGCGGCAAGGGGCCTGGAAGTTCCGGGCGGTGGGACAGGGCTACAGCTCGGGCCTCGTAGGACTGGCGACGGACTTCGGCATCTCCGTCGACGAGCCCCAGCACGACACCCCCGCCCCCGCCGCGCCGCCGGCCGCCCCCGCCGCACCCGCGCAGGCGGCCCCCGTCACCCCCGCCGCGCCCGCACCGCCGCAGGTCACCCCCGCGGCCCCGCCCGCAGCACCCGCCGCGCCCGTCCGGCTGACCAAGGTGACCCTGACGAAGGAGACACCCAGCGTCTCCCTCACCAAACAGGGCGGCACATCCGGCGCCATGCGCGTCAACCTCAGCTGGCAGGTCCGCAAGCAGTTCAAGGGCTGGGGCGCCAAACTCGGCCGCGCCATCGCCATGCACGGCGACCTCGACCTCGACCTCTGCGCGCTCTTCGAACTCACCGACGGCCGCAAGGGGGTCGTCCAGGCCCTCGGCAACTCCTACGGCTCGCTCCAGGACCCCCCGTACATCCATCTCGACCGCGACGACCGCACCGGCGGCACCTCCGGCGAGAACCTCACCATCAACCTCGACCACAAGGACAAGCTCCGCCGCGTCGTCATCTTCGTCACCATCTACGAAGGCGCGCGCAGCTTCGCCGACCTCGACGCGACGGTCACCCTCCAGCCGCAGAACGGCGCCCCCATCGAGTTCTCGCTCGGCGAGTGCACCGTCCCCTCGACGGTCTGCTCCCTTGCGCTGATCACCAACACCGGCTCCGACCTCGTCGTCCAGCGCGAGGCCCGCTTCCTGGTACCCGAGCGCGGTGTGAGCCCCCAGCGCACCATGGACCACACCTACGGGTGGGGCATGAACTGGACCCCCGGCCGCAAGTGACCGCCCGCTGGGGGCGCGGCTGCCCCCGACGGCAGGTCAGCGTTCCGGCGCGGCCTCGGGACGGGCGTAGGTACGCCCTTTCCAGGCCGCGCCGCGGCCCCGGTGGTGCTGCACCGCCGAATCGACCGTCATCAGCAGATACAGCAGCGCCGTGAACGGCAGCAGCGGAGCGAGCAGCGGCGACTGCCGGTAGTAGCGGAGCATCGGCAGATACGTCGCCGTCATCACCGCCCACGCCGTGCCGCCCGCCCAGCCCGCGACGGCGTCACCTCCCAGCACCCCGGCGCACAGCGCGACCGGTGGCGCGAGATAGATCAGCGCCAGCCCCAGCACCGCGACCGCCAGCAGCGGCGGACTGTGCAGGAGTTGGGCGTACGCGCTGCGCGACACCATCCGCCACAGCTCCCCGAGCCCCGGATAGGGCCGCACACTGTCCACCCGGTCGGCCAGCCCCAGCCAGATACGGCCCCCCGACCGGCGAACGGCACGCGCCAGCCACACATCGTCGATGACGGAGTGCCGGATCGACGCGGGAATGTCCGCGCGTTCGGCCGCGTCGGTGCGCAGCAGCACACAGCCGCCCGCCGCCGCCGCGGTCCGGGCGCCCGGCCGGTTGACCCAGCGGAACGGATAGAGCTGGCCGAAGAAGTAGACGAACGCCGGTACGACCAGCCGCTCCCAGCCGCTCACGATCCGCAGCCGCGCCATCTGCGACACCAGGTCGAGACCGCTCCCGCGCGCCGAGGCCACCAGCGTGCGCAGCGAGTCGGGGGCGTGCGCGATATCGGCGTCGGTCAACAGCAGATACTCCGGCTCACCCGCCCTCGCCCGCGCGATGCCGTGCCGCAGCGCCCACAGCTTGCCCGTCCAGCCGGGCTCCGGCTCACCGGGGGAGACCACGCTCAGCGGCAGCCCGCCGTGCCGTTCGGACAGAGCGCGGGCCAGCTCCCCCGTACCGTCCGAACTGCCGTCGTCCACCAGAACGATCTCGGCACGCCCCGGGTAGTCCTGGGCCAGCAGCGAGGGCAGGCTGTCCCCCAGCACCGCGGCCTCGTCCCGGGCCGGCACGACGACGGCGACAGCGGGCCAGGAGCCGCCCCCGGAGCCCGGATCGGCTCGGGGCGGCAGCCGCTGGTCGGTGCGCCAGAAGAAGCCCTGCCCCAGCAGCAGCCACCCCCATGCGGCCAGTGATCCGACGGCGGTCCAGGCGAGGGCGCTCATGTGCCGCAGTCTGCCGCACCGCGCGGGCGCCGCAAGGGTTGTCGACTATGGTGACCGGGTGAAGATCGCGCTCATGGACTCCGGCATCGGACTCCTCGCGGCGGCTGCCGCGGTACGCAGACTCAGGCCGGACGCCGATCTGGTGCTGTCGTCCGACCCCGACGGCATGCCCTGGGGCCCCCGGACGCCCGGCGATGTCACCGAACGCGCCCTCGCCGTCTGCCGGGCCGCCGTCGCGCACGGCCCCGACGCGCTGATCGTCGCCTGCAACACCGCGACCGTGCACGCCCTGCCCGCGCTCCGCGCCGAACTGGAACCGGCCGTCCCCGTCATCGGCACGGTCCCCGCGATCAAACCGGCCTCCGCCGATGGCGGCCCGCTCGCCATCTGGGCCACCCCGGCCACCACCGGCAGCCCGTACCAGCGCGGACTCATCCGCGAGTTCGCGGGATCCGCCGCCGTCACCGAGGTGCCCTGCCCCGGTCTCGCGGACGCAGTCCAGAGCGCCGACAGCGCCGCCGTCGACCGGGCGATCGCCGCGGCGGCGGCGCGCACCCCCGCCGGGGTCAGGGCCGTCGTCCTGGGCTGCACCCACTACGAACTGGTCGCCGAGCGCATCAGGGCCGCGGTCGGACACCCCGTCGCCCTGCACGGCTCGGCCGCCGCGGTCGCCGCACAGGCCCTGCGGCGCATCGGCGCACCGCCCCTCACCGGCGCCGCCCCGCACACCGCCGTACGCGGCCGGCTCACCGTGATCCTCAGCGGCCGGGAGTCCGCGCTCCCGGCCCAGGCGCTGAGCTATCCCGAGTCCCGGCTGCTCCAGGAAGTCACCGCCGCGCACTGACCGTGACCGGCCTCCCGGTGGGCTTCGTCACCCGTACATGATCCCTGGACGGAGTCGGTGCCGCGTGCCGGGAAGCTCGGTACTCTGCTGGCATGAGGGACCACTCCGACGAGATGACGCCGCCACCCGGGCTCCCCGTGGACCCCGCGCCCGCGGTGTGGACCGGCCGGGCGACCAATCGCATGCAGTGGCTGCTCGCGATCGCGGGCGCCGCCTTCATAGCGCTCGGCATCGAACTGGCCGTCGAATCGTCGTGGGCCTCCGGCATAGCTCCGCTGCTGATGTCCGTCATCGGCTGTGTGGCCGCGGGCCTGCTGATGCTCTACGGCACCGTCGCCTTCGTCCATGTGGCGGTCAAGGTCGACAGTGACGCCGTCGAGGTGCGCTGCGGCCATATGGGGCTGCCGCGCCGGCGGATTCCGCTCTCCCATGTGGTGGGCGCCGAATTCGCGCCGTCGGTCACCCCCCGGCAGTGGGGTGGCTGGGGCTACCGCTGGCGGCCGGAGAAGGGGACGGCCGTCGTGGTGCGCCGGGGCGAGGGAGTGGTGGTCACTCTGGGGGACGGCAAGGAGTTCACCGTGACGGTGGATGACGCGGAGGCGGCGGTACGGGCCATCCGGGACCGGCTCCGTCCGGGGTCGGGGACACCCGCGCAGGTCTGAAGTTCTGCGCAGGTCCGAGTCCCGCGTACGTCTGAGTCCTGCGACATGTCCGAGTCCCGCGCACGCCTGAGTCCTGCGACAGCTCTGAGTCCTGCGCACGTCTGAGTCCGGGGTGCCGCCCCGAAGGGTGCCCTGCGAGGTTTCTCCCCTTGCCGCGTTCCGCCGTGCCGCTGCCGGGGCTCAGCCCCGGAGGCGTGGAGATACCCCGGCGCCTCAATCTCCCCCAGGGCTTCGCCTGGGTGGTACCCCCAGGCGGGGGCTCGGAGTGCCGGGGAGCGAGGGGCGTACGCCCGCTTCCGGGGTGCCCGGGACGGTCACGCGGGCCGTCGCCACGCCTGCGAGCAGGCCCGCCCCGGCGGTCACCGGGGAAAAGCTCAGCGCGTTGCCCAGGGTGGCCAGCACCGCCAGCGCGGTGAGGGCCGCGCCCGCGCTCAGCACGACCGGGGTGGCGCGGGGGGAACGCCACAGGCCGTAGAGAATCCACCCGAATGCAGTAGCCAGCAGCGCGAGTCCCACGGCACCCTGCTCGGCCGCCTGCTGGAGCACGGCCGAGTGCGGTTTGCCGTTCGTGGCCGCCGACTGCTGGGCCGTGGCACTCAGGGTGCCGAAGCGGTCGGGGCCCACTCCCCGCAGCGGGTCGCTCTCGGCGAGCGCCGCCGCCTCCTGCCAGAGGGTCACCCGGCGGTGGGTGAGCTGACCCTCCAGGGAATGGGCGAGCCCGTCCGGCAGCGCGTTCCGTGCCACACCCCAGGTCATCGCGACCGCCAGGCCGGCCACGAGCGCCAGACCGGTGAGCGCGACCGCGCGCCGCCGTATCCGCGCCGTCGCCAGCGAGCAGAGCAGAACAGCGGACGCCGCCGCGAAACCGGCGGCGGAGCCCACGGCGAGCGCCGTGCCCGCGACGGCGAGTGCCAGCAGCCGCAGCCCCAGCCGCAGCGCCGGGGGGCGGGCGGCGGCGGCAGCGCAGCAGGCCGAGCCCGCGGAGAGCACCAGCAGGGCGGCGGTCGCCCCGGTGTCCCCGGGCTGCCCGGGAACACCCACCGGGGTCCCGGGGACGCCGTCGCGCGAGGCGAGCACCAGAGTGAGCGCGGCCAGCGATGCCGTGGCGGCGGCGGCCACCGGAAGCAGGGTGCCCACCATCCGGCCGCAGGCGTATCCGGCGGCGACGGCGAACACGGCCAGCAGCACACCCTCGGGCCGCGCGTCCCGGCCCATGGCGCTGACCAGCGACCACACGGCACACGCGGTGAGGACCACGACACCACCGGTGTCCGTTCCGACGCTCCGCTCCCGCGCCCCGGCCCGCCTGTCCGGTGCCGTCATCCCGCAGACCCCCCGATCTGTGACAACCACGCCGCTCCGCCCCGAACCGGAGCGGACGACCAGGCTGGCGCAACGGTAACGGCAGAGACACGGGTTTGTGGATGGGTTGCACAGGAACATCACCTCGGACGTGGATTCGGAGGGTCCGCCTGTCGGCCCTCCCTGTCCGCGCGCCTGTCTGACCGCCCGCCTGCCTGCCTGCCGGTCCGTGCGCCTGCCGGTCCGTCCGTGCGCCCGTCCGCCCTGTGGGCCCGCCCGTCCGCGCGGCGTGGTCCGCCGGGCCCGCGCGGTTCACCGGACGCCCCCGGCCGCCGGGCCCCGACCCCCGGTCCAGAGCCCGGGATGCCGTACGGGCACCCCCGCGCCGTAGACTCCGGCAGGTGAGCGCCACCGTCACCCCCGTCGACACCCCGCAGCCCGCCTCCACCGCACGCCGGTCGCCGCTGCGGCGGCTCGTCCGGCCGGGGGCCGCCGCACTCGCCGGCGTACTGCTCTGTCTGAGCTTTCCGCCACGGCCGCTGTGGTGGCTGGCGCTCCCCGCCTTCGCCCTCCTCGGCTGGACTCTGCACGGACGCGGGCCACGTCCCGCGTTCGGTCTCGGCTGGCTCGCCGGCCTCGGCTTTCTGCTGCCGCTGCTCAGCTGGACCGGTGAGGAGGTCGGTCCGGTGCCGTGGGTGGCGCTGGCAGCGGTGGAAGCCCTGTTCATCGGCCTCGCCTGCCTGGGCATCGCCGCCGTCACCCGGCTTCCGGTGTGGCCGGTGTGGGCTGCCGCCGTCTGGATCCTGGGCGAGGCCGTCCGCGCCCGGGTGCCCTTCGGCGGATTCCCCTGGGGCAAGATCGCCTTCGGCCAGGCGGACGGTGTGTTCCTGCCGCTCGCCGCGGCGGGCGGCACACCGGTCCTCGGCTTCGCCGTCGTCCTGTGCGGTTTCGGACTGTACGAGGCCGTCCGGCTGGGCATCGCTCGCCGGCGTACGGGCGAACTCCCGCGCGGCCCCCTCGCCGCCGCCCTGCTCACGGTGTTCGTCCCGGTGACGGCCGCGTTCGCGGCACTGCCCCTCGTCGACGCCTCCGCCGAGGACGGCACCGCGACCGTCGCCGCGATCCAGGGAAATGTGCCCCGCCTGGGGCTGGACTTCAACGAGCAGCGCCGCGCGGTCCTCGACAACCATGCCCGCCGCACCGAGCAGCTCGCCGCCGATGTGAAGGCGGGCCGGGCCCAGAAGCCGGACTTCGTCCTGTGGCCGGAGAACTCATCGGACCTCGACCCCTACCGCAACCCCGACGCCCGCCAGGTCATCGACAACGCCGTCCGCGCCATCGGTGTCCCCACCGTCGTCGGCGCGGTCATCACCCCCGAGACCGGCAAGCTCCGCAACACCCTCATCGAATGGGACCCCCGGAACGGACCCGTCGCCACCTACGACAAGCGCCATGTGCAGCCCTTCGGCGAGTACATTCCGATGAGGTCCTTCGTCCGACTCTTCAGCTCCGACGTCGACCGGGTGCGCCGTGACTTCGGCCCCGGCGACAAGGTCGGCGTCTTCGATCTCGCGGGCACCAAGGTCGGTCTTGTCACCTGCTTCGAGGCGGCCTTCGACGACATGGTGCGGGACACCGTCACCCAGGGCGCCCAGCTCATCTCCGTACCCAGCAACAACGCCACCTTCGGGCGCAGCGAGATGACGTATCAGCAACTGGCGATGGACCGGGTGCGGGCCGTCGAGCACAGCCGGTCGGTCGTGGTGCCCGTCACCAGCGGGGTCAGCGCCGTCATCATGCCCGACGGGAAGATCGTGCAGCGGACCGAGCTGTTCACCCCCGACGCGCTGGTCGCCGAGGTGCCGCTGCGCTCCTCGCTGACCCCGGCGACCCGGCTCGGGGTCTGGCCCGAGATCGCGCTGCTCCTGGTCGCTGCGGGCGGTCTGGGCAGGGTCCTGACCCAGGCGGTACGGGCCCGTCGCGCTCGCCGGACCGCTGCCGGTGACCGCGCCCCCGGCACCGCGTAGCACCGAAGAACCGGCCGGGCTTCGGGCGCGCGTGCCGCTTCCGCCGGCACCCGGCCCTCACCTGCCCAGGCACAGTCTTCTGCAACACGCTTTAGGGTCGGAGCCATGGCAACTCCCGACTTCATCCGCGAGATCCGGGCCACGGCCGGTCACCAGCTCCTGCTGCTGCCGGGCGTCAGCGCCGTCGTCTTCGACGACGAGGGGCGGGTGCTGCTCGTGCGGCGTGCCGACAACGGCGCATGGTCGATCATCGGCGGTATCCCCGAACCGGGCGAGGAACCCGCCACGACCGCGGTGCGCGAGGTCTACGAGGAGACCGCGGTCCACTGCGCCGCCGAGCGGGTCGCCGTCGTCCAGGCGATGGCCCAACCGGTGGTCTACCCCAACGGCGACAGCTGCCAGTACCTGGACGTCACCTTCCGCTGCCGCGCGACCGGGGGAGTGGCCCGGGTGAACGACGAGGAGTCGGTGGAGGTGGGGTGGTTCGCCATGGACGCGATGCCGGAGCTGGGGGAGTTCGCCCGCTTCCGGATCGCGCAGTCCCTCGCCGAGGGCCCGGCGTGGTTCCGTCCGGCGCCGGGGGCCGGCTGACCTCCCACGGCGCGACGGACCGCCGGGTGCCCGTCACACCTGTGCCAGGGCCGGGTCCGGCGTACGGCGGCGTTCCGCCCGCAGGGAGGGCACCACGGCCAGGGCGACCGCGGCGGCGAGCAGGCCCGCGCCGGTCAGCAGCAGGGAGTTCGCCGTGGGGAGCTGGGCGATCCCCGCGCCGACGCCGCTCGCCTTCCCCTCCAGGTCGATCACTGGGCGTGCCACCAGCAGACCCGTGGCCGTCCCGATGACGACGGCGGCGCTCGCGGTCACCGCGCAGTTGGTGACCACGACCCCAGCCAGTTGACGAGGCGTCAGGCCGATGGCGCGCAGCGCGGGAAGCTCCCGGGAGTGATGCCATACGGCGGAACTCACCGATGCCGACAGTTCGGCCACCGCGATCAGCGCGAGTACGCCGATGAGCCCGGTCAGGACCTGCCGCACCAGCTCCGCCGAGGCGACCGGGGGCGGGGTGCGCCGGATATCGGCGCCCGGGAGGGCCGCCGACAGTTCACGGGCGACCGAGTCAGGGTCGGCACCCGGCCGCAGCAGCAGGGCGTACGCCTGCGGGTCGGTGGCCGTACGGCTCTCCCTCAGGGTGTCCAGCGTCGTGGTGACGACCAGACCGCTGTGCTCGGGCTCGATGGAACGGCCCACGATATGCACGATGTGGGGGGTGCCGCCCACCGTGAGCCGCACCCACTGGCCCACCCTGGCCCGGGTGGCGTCCAGCAGCCCCTGCCCGGCCAGCGCCTCATGGGACGCGGCGGGCACCCTGCCCTCCACCGCCACGAACGGATACGGCTGCCCGCGCGTGCCAAGACCCCGCAGGGTCACCGACCGGGTCTGGCCGGGGATCAACGCGGTGACCTCGGCCGCCGGAAACACCGCGCGCACCCTCTCGTGCGCCGTCAGCCGCGCCACGGCGGGCGCGTCGAGTCCGCCCTCCCGCCGGACGGTGAGCGGCGCGGCCGGATTGACCTGGGTCCCGTCGCCGTCGTCGAGGCCGTCGAGGGTCGCGATCGCCGACAGCGCCACCGTGATCAGCACGACGGGCACCGCGAGCCTGACGACACTCGCCGCGAAACGCGACCGCCGGTGGACCGCTCCGCGCCACCCCAGCACCAACTGCGGGGGCGCGCCCCGGCGCAGGGCGACCCGGGCCGCCCGGGAGATCCTGCGGGGCGCGGGCCGGACGGTCCGGGCGGCGGGGCTCGGCGACACCCGTGCCGCCCGCCACGCGGCGAACGCGGTGGCGGCGGCGATCACCAGGACGGTCGCCGCGCCGATGACCGCGTACGCCCCGGTGGCACCCGGCAGGGCCCAGCTGTAGGCCACCGCCTCACCGATGGGCCCCGGCACCCGGGAGCCGAGCGTCCGCACCGCGAGCGATCCGGACGCCACCCCCACCAGCGCCAGCGCCGTGTGCTGACCGAGGAACATCGCGGCGACCTGGGCAGGAGTCATCCCCAGGGCCTTGAGGGCCGAGATGTCCCGGAGCTGGCCCAGCACCCGGCCGCCGACCCCTCCGGTGACGGCGATCGCCGCCGCGAGCAGCGCGCCGATGCCGAAGACCCGGAGCAACTGCCCGAGCAGCCGGTTGTCATCGGCGAACGCGGCTCGCGCCTCCCGCCACGTCGACACGCTGACGACCTGCCCGGCGCCGACGGACGCGATGGCCTGCTGGACGACGAAGTCGGTGTCCGCCGGGTCGGCCAGGCGCAGTCCCGCGGTCTGTCCCGCGCGTGGCCCGTCTCCGTACCGGCCGACCGTGGCCGGTGACGTCCAGGCGATGCCCGGCCGCTCGCCCGCGTCGTAACCGGCCTCCGACGTCGCCACGATGCCCACGACCCGCAGCGACTCCCCGCCCGGCGGGCCCTGCCGGACGGACAGCCGGTCACCCGGCCGTACCCACAGCGCCTCGGCGGCCGTGCTGTCCAGGACGATCTCGCCCTCGGCACCGCTCAGCCGGGAGCCGGTCAGCAGCCGTGCCGTACCCGGGCCCGGCCCGTCGTCCGGTGTGGCGCGCAGTTCCAGGGCGGCGGTCGCGGAGCCGCCCGTGACCGTGAGCGCCGCCGTCGGGTAGGGGCCCGACACCCGCCGGACGCCGTCGAGTTCGCGCAGGCCGCGCGGGTCGGCGGTCTCGCCCAGCCGAAGCCAGACATGGTTGCCGCGGGTCTCGGTGAACAACTGCTGCCAGGGGCTCGCCGCGAACTGCAGCAGCGCGGCCGACAACAGGAACGCGGCGGTGATGCCCGCCGTCGCGAGCGCGAGCGTGGCGGCCTGCCCCCGGTGCGTGCGCAGGTCCGTCAGGGCCCAGCGCAGGATGGCGCGCACCGGCCTACTCCGCCAGCTCTACGAGGCCGGCGGCCGGGTCGCCGCCCTCACCGTCGGACAGCCGGGTGTCGTCGATGATCCGGCCGTCACTGAAGCTGATCACCCGCTCGGCCGCACTGGCGACCCGGGCGTCATGGGTGACCAGCACGATGGTCTGGCCCTGCCGGTGCAGCGAGGACAGCAGCCGGACCACATCACGGGTGCCACGGCTGTCCAGACTGCCCGTGGGCTCGTCGGCGAGCAGCAGATCCGGCCGGTTCACCAGCGCCCGCGCGAGCGCCACCCGCTGCTGCTCGCCACCGGAGAGATCGCCGGGCAGGCTGTCCTCCTTGCCCTCAAGCCGCAGTTCGGCCAGCAGCGCGCCGACCGCTTCCCGGCTCTCCCGGGCACCGCGGCCCGCGAGCAGCGCGGGCATCTCGATGTTGTCCGCCACGGTGAGCGTCGAGACGAGATTGAAGAACTGGAAGACGATACCGATCCGGCGCCGCCGCAGCATCGCCAGGCGCGCTTCGCCGAGTTCGTCCACCCGGTGGCCGTCGAGGGTGATGGTGCCGCTGTCGGGGCGTTCGAGACCGGCGAGGAGATGCAGCAGGGTCGACTTGCCCGCGCCCGAAGTGCCGGTGACCGCGATGAACTCGCCGCGCGCCACCTCCAGATGGACATCGTGGACCGCGCGCACCCGGCTGCCGTCGGTCGTATGGCTCTTGGTCAGCCCGGTGACGCTCAGAAGCAGAGGGGGGCCTGAGGGCCCGGCGGCCCCTTCGCCGCTGCTCATTCCAGCTCCTCCTGACATCGCTCCAACCAGTCCAGATCGGCCTGGAGATGCAACGTCGCCCCCTCGATCAGCAGACTCGCGATGCGGTTCTCCCGCCCCTCGCCGGAATCCGGACCGCCCCCGGTGTCCATCCGGGACAGCGCGCGCATCAGATTCAGATAGTGCCGTCGCTGCTTGTTGATCAGTCCGATCTGGTCCGCCCGGCCGGTGCGGTGGGCCAGCGCGAGCTTCATGAAGAAGTCGTCGCGCACCCGGGGGGCGTCGGAAGGCGTCTCGTACCAGGCGTCCACCGCTTCCCGTCCCGCGTCCGTGATCGCGAAGATCCGCTTGTCCGGCCGGTCCGACTGGCTCACATGCCTGCCCTCGATGAGCCCCGCCTGTTCGAGTCGGCCCAGAGTGACATAGATCTGACCGATGTTCGGCTGAGGGTACGCCGCGCCCAGGAGTTTCTCCAGAGCCTGTCTCAGCTCATAGCCGTGGGCGGGACCACCGGCGAGCAGCGCCAGCAGATGAAGACGCACGGTGCCGCGTTCCCTCCTGGGTCGTGTGGTCTGCCCGGACACTCCGCGCTCGGGGGCAGTGAATCTGTACTTCCAGACACCATGTCGGCCTGTGGACCTCCATGATGCCTGGTACGGAACTATCACGGACCGGGCCGGGGGCGCACGGGCCGGGCACCCGCCCCGACCCTCGGCGGGCAGGATCGGAGCACGGAAGGGCACACCGCCCGGCACCGGGATCGGAGTACCGATGGCACACCGCCCGGCACCGGGACCGGCAGCCGGACGGGCACCCGTTCCGGTACGGGGACCGGCACTCGGATCGGCACACCGACCGGCACACGGAGAGGACATCGACTGATGCGGTGGGCGGGGACGTGGACGTGGACGTGGGCGGCAGGCAGGGCATTTCTCGCGTCGGCCGTACTGCTGGCGGCCGTCGCCGGGCCCGGCGCGGACCGCGAACGGTCCGCCGTCGCGCCCGGCGGCCGGGGTCCGCTGACCATCGCGACCGGCCGCGATCTCACCGGCTATCTCCGCGATGTGCTTGAGGGGTGGAACCGTACGCACCCCGGCGAGGAGGCCCGGCTGGTCGAACTGCCCGAGGCGGCCGACGAGGTGCACGCCCAGATGCAGGACAGCCTGCGCGCGGGGAGCCGGTTCGACATCCTCAACATCGATGTGGCGTGGACCGCCGAGTTCGCCGGGCGCGGCTGGATCGCCCCGGTCGACCCCCGGGGACTCCCGCTGGACCGGCTGCTGCCCTCCGTCATCGACACGGCCACCTACGGCGGCAGGCTCTACGCCGTGCCCTATGTCACCAACGCCGGGCTGCTCTTCTACCGCAAGGACATCCTGGACCGCGAGGGCGTCAGGCCGCCGCGCACCTGGAACGAGCTGGCCGAGGTGGCCTCCTCGCTCTCCCGGAAGTACCGGATGGGCGGCTACGCGGGCCAGTTCCTGCCGTACGAGGGGCTGACGGTCAATGTCACGGAGGCGATCCAGTCGGCGGGCGGCTCCCTCGTCGAGGGGAACGGCCGGGTGACGGTCGACTCGCCCGAGGCGCTGGCGGGGCTGTCCTTTCTGACCAGGGGTGTCAAGGAGGGCTGGATCCCGAAGGAGTCGCTGACCTACAAGGAGGAGGACTCCCGTACGGCCTTCCAGGACGGAAAGCTGCTCTTCCTGCGCAACTGGCCCTATGTGCATGTGATGGCCTCCGCCCCCGGGTCGCGCATCGCAGGCAAGTTCGGCGCCGTCCCGCTGCCGGGACCCGCCGGTCCCGGCACGGGGGTGCTCGGCGGCTCCAACCTCGCCGTCAACTCCCGGTCCCGGCACCCCGCGTCCGCCGCCGACCTCATGGCCTACCTCCTCAGTGAACATGTGCAGCGCCGGGTCCTCACCGAGGGCGCGCTGCCCCCCGTCTGGGCGTCGCTGTACCGGGACGCCGGCCTGGTCCGCCGCTTCCCGTATCTGCCGGTGCTCGCGGAGAGCGTCCGCACGGCCCGGGTGCGGACCAAGCATGTGCAGTACGAGCAGATGAACCTGGCGATCGCCGCGATCACCCACAGCGCGCTCGCCGGGCGCATCACCCCGGCGGCGGCGCTGGCCCGGCTGGAGCGCGAACTGCGCGCTGTGGTGTCCGGGGAGTAGCCCGCGTCTGCCCACGGGCCCGCCTGGACTCTGCCGGGCCCGTCTGGACTCTGCCGACCTCTCCGGGACCTGGCAGGCCGGGTCCCGGCCGACCAGGCCCGGTTCGACGCGCCCCACCTCGCCCGGCCCGATCTGCGCCCCGATCCCGGCCGTACCGGCCGTACCCGCCGTACTCGTGCCCGGACGACTGGATCTACCTACGTGTTGAGTATCGAGATACTCATACGGCGAACCGGTCGGCACTCCGAGCTGCCTGTCGGTGCATCAACTCCTCACGTTTGGGCGTAATTTCTTCCTACGGCTTGACGTTGCTCGCCGCCATCTACCTAACATGTATGTATGGCCGCTTGTGAAGGACGGTGACGGATGTTCATGGCCCCGGCAGTGGACACCAACACCCCGTGCGACAGTCTCCGGCCGGCGTCACGGCAACCGCGCGTGCGGACGGACGGTGGAGCGGGAGCGTGGTGGCGCCACGCGGTGATCTATCGGATCCATGTCCGCAGCTTCCTCGACAGCACCGGAGACGGCATCGGCGATCTCGCCGGCGTCCGGGCCGGGCTGCCGTACGTCCGCAGGCTCGGGGCCGACGGCATCCGGCTGACCCCCTTCCACCCCTCTCCCCGGCACGACGACGGCTCCGACGTGGCCGACCACTGCGCCGTCGACCCCGCGTACGGCGATCTGGCGGAGTTCGACCGGCTGGTCGCGGACGCCCGGCAGGCCGGGCTCAGGGTCGTCATCGACCTCGTGCCGAACCACTGCTCCCGTGAGCACCGCTGGTTCCGTGAGGCCCTCGCCGCCGCACCCGGCGGCGCCCCGAGGTCGCTGTTCCACTTCGCCGCCGGACGGGGGCCCGGGGGTGAACTGCCGCCCAACGACTGGCGGTCCGTGTCCGGCGGCCCTGCCTGGTCCCGGATCGCGGAGGCCGACGGCCGCCCGGGACAGTGGTATCTGCACCTCCGCGGCCACCGGCGGCCGGATCTCAACTGGCGCGATCCACGCGTCGTCCGTTCCTTCGACCGCGTCCTGCGCTTCTGGCTCGACCGAGGTGTGGACGGTTTCCGGATCGAGGGCGCGGCGGACCTCCTCCACCATCCCGGGCCGCCCGGCTCCGGCGATCCGGCGGCCGACGAGCGCGCCCGTGCGGCGGACAGCCCCCTCGCCCGGGACCGGCCCGAGGTGCATGAGATCTGGCGGCGCTGGCGGTCCCTGTGCGAGTCCTACACCGCGCGGGACGGGCGCGTACGGCTGCTGGCCGGCGACTTCCGCCTACCGACGCCCGCCGATGAGGCCGCCCGTGTCGGGCCCGGCGAACTGCACCAGGCGTTCTCCTTCGCACTGCTGGGCACGCCCTGGAACGAGGACGCCTTCCGCAAGGCCATCGGCGATGCGATGCGCGATGTCTCGGGCACCGGGTCGACCGTCACCTGGCTGCTCGACAACGGTGACCGGGCGCGCTCGGCGACCCGGCACCACGGCTCCGACACGGTGGCGGGCGCGGCCCGCGCCAGGGCCGCCGCGCTGCTGATGCTGGCGCTGCCCGGAGCCGCCTGTGTCCACCAGGGCGAGGAGCTGGGGCTGCCCGAGGTGGAGCTGCCCGGCGAGGCGCTGACGGACCCCATCTTCCGCAGGGCCGGCAGCCGTCAGTATGTGCGCGACGGCTGCCGTGTGCCGCTGCCGTGGTCCGGTCACGCCTCGCCGTTCGGCTTCACCGGCCCGGACGCCTCAGCCCCGCCCTGGCTGCCCCAGCCCGGCTGGTTCGCCGAACACCCCACCGACCGGGCGCTCAACGACACCGGATCCTTCTGGCACCTCTACCGCAGCGCTCTCGTCGTACGCCGGAGGTTCCACCGCCCCGGCGACGGCGTCCCGCGCCGGCTCGAAGCCCCGCCCGGAGTCCTCGCGTTCGCGCGCCGGGACGGCCTGGTGTGCGCGGTCAACTTCCGCGACCAGCCGGCCCCGGCGCCGGTCGCGGGCACACCGCTGCTCACCAGCGGCCCGTGCGCGCCCGGCACTCTCGCGGGGAACTCGGCGGCGTGGTGGCAGGCCGACGATCTCCCCGGCCCACGGCCCGCCGCCCGGCGGGACGGCGGGCCCGCCTCCC